>NZ_QGGI01000003.1 GCF_003148465.1 Oceanotoga teriensis | reverse complement strand
TAACTACTACCATATTTTATGTTTATTAATTTTTTAATAAATAAAATTTCTTTCATTATTTATTATCTTTTATATTTTTTTGTTTTTTTTAATTTCTATGAATTATCATGAAATATTCACTTAAGCGTATTTTATAGAGGGAGGAAAGTTTATGAGTAAAATTGCATTTCAAGGTGGTTTGCTCATAGATGGAACAGGAAAAAATCCTGTTAAAGAATCTATATTACTAATTGAAGATAAAAAAATATTATATGCAGGTCCAAAAATATCTTTTGGGAATGATTATGAAATATTTAATATCGAAGATAAAATAATAATGCCAGGTATAATAGATACTCATCTTCATTTTAGTGGCAATAAAACTGATAATGATAGTGAATGGGTTTTAGAACCTGATATTCAAAAAACTATTGTAGCAGTGGCTCAAGCAAAAGAATCTTTGTATCATGGTTTAACCTCAGTAGGAGAAATTTCAAGATCTGGAATTCATATAAGAAATATGATAGAGGAAGGAATTATAGAAGGACCAAGAGTTGTTGCTACGGGTCTTGGTTTTTGTCGAACTTCTGGTCATGGTGACTCTCATGAATTACCCTTAAATTTAAATAAAAAATCACATCCTTGGGCGGAACAAGTAGATGGACCTTGGGATTTAAGAAAAGCTATAAGAAATAGGCTCAGAGAAAATCCTGATGCAATAAAAATTTGGTCTACAGGAGGAGGCATTTGGAGACATGATAAAAAAGCTGATCCTCATTATTGTATAGAAGAAATTACAGCCGTAGTTGATGAATGTAATATGGTAAATATTCCAGTATGGTCCCATGCTGAAGGATATGAAGGTGCTTTAAATTCATGTAAAGCAGGTGTATCTGTTATAATTCATGGTCAAGAATTAAATGAAGAATGTCTTGAAATAATGAAAGAAAAAGATATAACTTTTTGTCCTACTTTACAATTTTTTTATGAATGGTTTAAAGTTTATGAACCCCCTTATAGACCTATCCATGATCATTATGAAGGAAATACAATAGCTGAAAAAGAATTAAACAGAATTATAGATAATCTTCAAAATGCTAAGAAAAAAGGAATAAGAATAACAGTTGGTTCAGATTCATTTTGTAGTAGCTTAACACCTTATGGAAAATATGCCATAACTGAAATGTATGCACTAAATAAAGCCGGTTTTTCAGAAATGGAAGTTATAGTAGCTGCTACAAAAAATGGTGCTGAGATGTTAAATATAGACGATATAACAGGTACTTTAGAAAAAAACAAATATGCAGATTTAATAATTTTAAATTCAAATCCTTTAAAAAATATCAAAAACATTTCTGTTGAAAATATGCAAGTTATAATGAAAGAAGGAAAATTTATTAAAAATTCACTTTAAAAAAGTCGTACAAATGTACGACTTTTTTTATTTAAATATAGCAATCATATAAAAACATCTTACTATTTTTATTTAAATTGTTACTTTTATTGAAATCACTAAATACATTTATTTTTTTAAATCCAGCCTTAAATATTAATTCATCTAATTCTCCAAAATCATATAATTTCAAACGAAAATCCATTTCTTCTTTGGCCAATAGATTATTTTCATCATATAATTCATATATGCTTGGTGTAGATAATATTTTATTTTTTTCATCATAAAAACTTTTACTTTTAAAAACTAAATCATATCCTTCTTCTGTTTTCACACTATTATTTTCAAAATAATTTTGTTTATCATAAACTACATTTGCAGTTGTTTCAACAGCAAAAACAAAATTTCCTCCTTCATTCAAAGACTGTTTCATTTTAATAAGTAAATTTTCAACATTTTTTTCATCGAGAAATAAAGAAAATGATCCCGATGTAATAAAAATATAATCATATTTTTCTTTTGGTTGATAATTTTCCATGGAGCTCTTAAAGCTTTTTACATTTGGAACTTTTTTATATAATTCTTTTAACATTTCTTCGGACATATCAAATCCTGTAATATCAAAACCTTTTTCATAAAATGGCACAACAAATCTTCCACTTCCACAAAGAGGTTCTAATATTTTCTTATTTTGTTTTGCATAGCTCAAATAAAATTGCAATTCCTCTTCTTCTACATAAGGGTGCAATATTTCATACATTTTTGTACATAAATTTCCATAATAGTTAATCATTTAATGATATCCTTTCATCTATTATTTATTGAATGCAAAAAGCATCCCCATTTGTAAATTTATTCATATTAAATAAACAAAAAAGGATGCTTTTATTTGAAATTAATTTATTACTTTTATTTCATAAGTTAATTTTGCTGAAGCTTTAAATATTGCTGCTGCTCCACAATATTTTTCTTGAGAGAGTTTAACAGCTCTTTCAAGTTTATCTATAGGTAAATTATCTCCCTTAAACTCGTAGACCATATGAATAGTTTCGAATATTCCTGGATCCTCATCTCTTCTATCTGCATCTATTTTTATATTGAATTCTTCATATTCAACTTTCATCTTCTCAAGTATCATAGAAACATCTATTCCAGAACAACCTGCAAGTCCTGTCATAAGATATTCAAATGGTCTTGCTGCAGTATCTCCTCCACCTATTTCTTTTCCTGCATCAACATGTATATCATGTTCTGATGCCGTTCTTGAATAAAAATGTCTTGGTGATATTTCTTTAAATTCATAATATTTTTTCATATTATACCCCCTATACCTATTTTCAATCATATTATATCATAAAAATTTAAAAAATTAAAATATTTCAGTTTTAATGTTAACTATTAATGTTAAAAAGCTTTTAATAACTAAATAAAAGAAAAATGGTAAAATTATAATAAAAATGGAGGTGTAATATGAAAATATTAATATCTAATGATGATGGAATTATGGCACCCGGAATAAGAGTTTTAAAAGAATACTTAGAAAAAGAACATGATGTATATGTTGTTGCTCCTGATGTGGAGAGAAGTGCAACAGGTCACGCAATAACTATTAGAAATCCTCTTTGGGCAAAAAAAATAAGTTTTGGAAATAATTTTTTTGGTTTTGCGGTAAATGGTACTCCCGCTGATTGTGTAAAACTTGGATTACAAGCTATATATAAAGATATTGATTTTGATATAGTTATTAGTGGAATAAATAAAGGAGCTAACCTTGGTACAGATATATTATACTCCGGTACCGTATCAGCGGCACTCGAAGGAGCCTTAAGTGGAAAACCATCAATAGCAGTATCTTGTATCGATTTTAATCAACCAAATTTTGAAGATGCCGCTAAAATAATACTTGATATATTAAAAAAATTAGATCCTAAAGAAATTCCTGAATTTACAACATTGAACATAAATGTTCCTAATATACCCTATGATGAAATAAAAGGATTAAAAATTACAAGACAAAGTAAAAGAAGATATAATGATTATTTTGAAGAGAGAAAAGACCCTTATGGAAATTCATACTATTGGATGCTTGGAAAAGTAATTGAAGATGATGATGAAAATTATTCTGATTATTACTGTGCAAGAGATGGTTTTGTTTCTATTACTCCTATAACTGTATTTTTAACAAATACTGATTTCACAATTCCTTTAAAAAACATATTGGGGGTGAGATGATGAATTTTACTGTTAGAATAATAGGAGATCCAATTTTAAGAAAAACTACTAAAGATATAGAGAAATTTGATGATAGTTTAAAAGAATTAATACAAGATATGTTTGACGAAATGTATAAATCAGATGGAGTGGGACTTGCAGCACCTCAAGTAGGAATCTCAAGAAGTTTTTTTGTCATGGATGATGGAATTGAAAAGAGAGCAGTAATAAATCCTAAAATTCTAAATTTTTCTGAAGAAGAAATTATTTATGAAGAAGGATGTTTATCAATTCCTGAAATATTTGCTGAAATCTCAAGACCAAGAAAAATCTCTGTAGAATATCAAAATCCGGAAGGTAAAAAAATTAAAGAAGATTTAGATGAATATACTGCAAGAATATTTCAACATGAGTTCGATCATTTAAAAGGAAGACTTTTTACAGATAAGCTTTCAGTGGTATCAAAAGCAAGAATAAAAAAAGATCTTTTAAAATTAAATAAAGAAGGACAAAAAATATTTAAAGAGCATGGTGAATTAGAAATATGAAAAACAAAAAAATAGTTTTTATGGGAACTCCTGAATTTTCTTCTGAAATTTTAGAATATTTGTTAGAAAATAATGTTAATATAATTGGAGTTTTTTCTCAAGAAGATAAACCAAAAGGAAGAGGAAGAAAAATTCAACCAACTCCAGTAAAATTGATAGCTAATAAATTTAATATACCTGTATTCCAGCCTAAATCTATAAATATCGGTGAAGGATTTCAAAAATTAAAAGATTTAGATCCTGATATGATAATAACGGTGGCTTTTGGAAAAATATTAAAAAATCAAGTTATAAACCTCCCAAAATACGGTTGTTGGAATGTTCATACTTCATTATTACCAAATTATAGAGGAGCTGCTCCGATGCAAAGAGCTATTGAAAACGGTGAATCTGAAACTGGTATAAGTATATTTAAAATAGTAAGAGATTTAGATGCTGGACCTATAGCTTGTAAAAAAAATATAAGAATTGATTTGAATGATAATTTAGAAGATGTTTATAATTCATTACTATATACTTCAAAAGAATTATTATTAAATTTCTTATCCAATTATGAAAATATCAAGTTAGAATATCAAGATGATGAAAAAAGTTCATATGCTCATAAAATAAGTCCAGAAGACTTAAAAATATCTTTTAAAAATAATGTTTTCGATATTCATAATAAAATAAGAGCTTATGATCCATATCCAGGCGTAAAAGCTTTTATAAATGGTGAATCAGTAAAAATATTTGGTAGTTTTTTAAACCAAGATTATAAAAATATTAAAGATATTCCAGGAAAAATATTATCATCAGATGAATCTGGAATATCAGTATCTTGCAAAGATGGTTATTTAATAATAAAAAACATTCAATTTCCTGGTAAAAAGAAAATAACTTCAACCGATGCTTTAAATGGTCATAAAATAAAAATTGGAGATATATTTGAATAAAAAAACTTAAATTAAAAAATATATTCGTTTGATATGATACCTCCAAAGTAGACACGTAATTAGTAAAAATTACAAAACTGCTTTGGAGGTATTTTTCATTTTATATGTCAAATAATTTTTTTGCGTTTTGAAACACTATACTTTTTAATTCTTCAATATTAATATTTAAAACATCTGCAGCTTTTTCATATACATATGAAACCTTAAGTGGATCATTTCTTTTTCCTCTAAAAGGTTTGGGAGGTAAAAAAGGAGAATCTGTTTCGAAAAGTATTCTATCAATAGGAATATTTTTTATAGTTTCTCTCAACTCTTCATTTTTCGGATAAGTAATTGGACCATCAAACCCTAAATAATAACCAAGATTTAAAAATTTTTTAGCTATTTCATAATTTCCCGAAAAACAATGAACAACTCCCTTTAAATCTGAAAATTTAGATTTATTCAAAAAATCATACATTTCTTTATAAGCATCTCTAACATGAAATATAACAGGTATATCATAATTTTTAGCCAATTCAAGTTGCATTTCTAATGCTTTATATTGTTTATTTCTATCTGTATCCCAGTGAAAATCAAGTCCTATTTCACCTATTGCAATAACTTTTTCACAAGGCAAAAATAATTTCAACTGTTCAATACTGTCATAATTAAAATTTTCAGTTTCGGTAGGATGTACCCCTACTGTTATAAAACCATTTTTAAAGTTTTTTGAATATTGATAAAGATATTCAGAACTTTTCATATCGATAGCAACTTCTATGAAAAACTCTAATTCTTCTTCCATAATTTTTAAAAGATCCTCCCTATCTTCATCAAAATTTTCAAGTGTTACATGACAATGAGTATCTATAAACTTCAAAAAAAACACCTCCATTTATAATATAGATTATCAAAGTTATATTTTATTTATTTTAATGTTTTGAAAATCTTTATCTGATAAAATTAAGTTTGATATTTATAAAATATCAAAAATTAAAATTTTTTTAAATGAGGGGTGTACAAATGAAAAAAAATTTATTAATTTTCGCAATTGTTTTAATCTCTTTAATCTCGTTTTCAGAAGTATATGTTATCTTATATCATCGTTTTAATGATGATAGATATCCATCAACATCTACTTCAACAGAAGATATAGAAATGCATTTAAATTATTTTAAAGATAACAATTATAAAATGCTTACTCCAGAAGAGTTTCAAGATTATATTGATAAAAAAACAGATATTGAAAAAGGAGTATTGATAACCATAGATGATGGTTATAAAACTACTAAATACGCTTATGACTTATTTAAAAAATATAATATACCTTTTATGTTGTTTATAAATACTGACAATGTTGGTTATCCAGATTATTTAACTTGGGAACAATTATCTCAAATGAATAAAGATGATATTGTGACTCTTGGCTCACATTCTGCCAAACATGATAATTTTGTTTATATGTTAAAAACAAAAGGAAAAGAATTTACTTTAAAATTTTTTGAAGATGATTTAAAAAAATCTATAAAAACTTTTCAAGATAATATAAAATTCACTCCAAAACATTATGCTTATCCTTATGGATATTATACAACTGGAATGGATAAAATATTAGAAGAGAATGGTATATCTTATGCTTTTAGTATGGATTATGGACCATTTATACCAGAATATAGCAAATATTATATACCAAGAGAACCCTTAACAGAAGATTGGGCTTATAAACCTCATTTAAATTATGTTATGAATAGAAAAGCTTTAAAAGTAAAAGATATATATCCTGAAGAAATTCCTATTGATGAAGAATTTAAAATTTCTGCATCAGTTGATTTGAATTTTCATAATCCCATACTATATATATCTCAAGAAGGTATAATTCCTAATTATGTAAAAGATGATAATATATATTCAAAAGATTCTTATAAGATAAAAAAAGACAATAATAAAATAGCTTTATTTTTAAGAGATGAAAATAATATAGAACATGTTAAATATTGGCTTCTAAGACCTATTAAGGAGTTGAATTAATGAATATAAAAAATATATTAGCTTATGGAATCATAGGATTTGGAATTATTTTAATTGGATATTTTATAATAACTACACCTGCAAATATAATAATTCAAAATAATGAAGAACTTAAAAAAATTCCTGAAAATATTGAAAAAGAACTAAATAATAATTCAAAAATAATGATTGAAAAAGATAAAATCTCTTGGGAATATAAAAACTTTGAATCATGGAAAGATATAGAAAAATATTTTAATGATATCGATTATACTTTAAATACCAAAGAAATTCCTACATTAATAATTGAAAGTTTTCCAGAAAATTTTAAAAATATACCCGATGTAAACAAAAAGAAAGAGATGTTTGTTCAAATAGTTTTACCTATAATATTGAAAATAAATAAAGAAATTTCTTTTGAAAGAGATAAATTATTTTTTTATATAAAAAATGATATGAATGATGAAATAGAAATTTTAAAAGAAAAATATTCTGCAAAAAATATTGAAGATTTAAAAATAAAAATCAATACAATCCCAGTACATATAGCAATAGGTCAATCTGCTAAAGAATCTGGTTGGGGTAGTTCAAGATTTACCGTTGAGGGAAATAACATATTTGGCGAATGGACGTTTGAACCTGGTACTGGTATTGTTCCCTCTGGAAGACCCGAAGGAGCTACTTATGAAGTTAAAAAATTTGATAATATAGAACAATCTATGAAATCATATGCAGAAAAACTCAATACTTTAGATTATTATGAAGATTTTAGACTCATAAGATCTGGAAAAATTAAAGACAAAAGATATGAAGATGGACTTTTGTATTATTCACAACAAAGAGAATTATATGTATCTTCTTTAAAAAGTCTTATAGATTCTAATAACTTTGAAAAATATTCTGATTACTATTTAGAAGTACAGAATAATGAATAAATATGATAAAATTGAAATGAGGGAAAACATAATGAAAACACTCGTTTTTGATTTAGATGGCACTTTATTAAATAGCAATTCAGAAATAAGTAAAAAAAATATCGAAGCCATGAAAATGATTATACAATCAAAAAATCAATTAATCTTGGCAAGTGGTAGAATGCTTGTTTCTATGAAAAAAATAATAGATAAATACATACCATTTATAAAAGGTATTTCACCAATAATATCTTACAATGGTGCCTATATAATAGATGAAAAAGATAAATTAATTTATGAATCTATAATAGATAAACAGGTCGCTGTTGATTTGATAAACCATTTGAGAAACATAAAATCCCATAGACAAATATATGTAAAAGATGTACTGATAAGTGAAGAAGAAAATGATTTCATTGAATTTTATTCAAAACATGCAAATGTTGATTATAAAATAGTGAAAGATTTAAATGATTTCATTATGCAAAAAGACAATGATCCATTGAAGATCTTATGTATAGATGATGAATTAAAAATAAGAGAAATAGAAAATGAAATTCAAAATAAATTTTCAAACAATCTCAATATAGTTCTATCATTTAAAAACTTCTTAGATATTATGTCCAAAGAAGCCTCTAAAGGAAATGCCATCAAAAAAATATCTAAGATATATAATATAGATTTTGAACAATTATATGTTTTTGGAGATTCAAACAATGATATATCTATGTTTGAAATTACAAACAATTCTTTTACTTTGAATAATGCCAACAAAAATGTTAAAAGTGCTGCAAAGCATATTTTACCCTCAAATGATGAGGATGGTGTTTATTATGCAGTTAAAAAAATACTTAATGATGATAATAATTTTGATGATTGGATTGACCATCAAAGCTGATGAATTCGAACTAATAAATATTTATAAGGAAAATATAGGATTTATATATGATAAATTAGAACCCATAAAAAAATCAGAAGATCTAATATATGGTTATATTTTAAATTTAAAAGAAATAGATGATGATTTATCTTATCTTTCTCTTGGAAGTGTCAAAAATTATGATCTAATAGAAAAATTAAGTATCGATATTGGAATAAAAATAAAAAGTTATGGTTTTGATTTTATAATATTTGGAAATTTAGAAATACTCAAAAAAGATACTGAAAACCCTTTAAATTATATAGGAAAGTCTCCATATATAAATTCTGAAATAATGTATAGAATGATACGTGGATTCGAAACTTCTGGTTTATATCCAATTATAAATGTAGGGTCTAATGATGATAAATCATTTATAGATTCTTTATTACAAAAAACAGGTTCTTTTTTATCTTATTCTGATACTTTAAAAAATGTCGATATCTATAAATCAGATAATATATACACATTATTAAAAAACTATAATTTAAAACTACCTTGGACTTTGAATAATAATAATTTAGATGAATCATTATTAAATATTTATAAAAATTCAATAGTAATTAGTGGTCATTTAAAAGGTGAAGAAGAAATCTTATTGAATAAAATAAATAATTCAAATTATAAAAAAATAACTTATTTTTCTAATAAAGTAAAAGATTTAGCAGAAAAAACCCTTAGAGGGGAAATACTACCCACAGGAAATAAAAATTGGTAAATAAAATATTGGGGGCTGAAAAATGGAAAGCTTAGAATTAAACACTTCTGGTAAAATAGTTGTAAATGGACCGCAAACTGCCAAAGGTGATATATATATTTCTGGAAGTAAAAACGCTGTGTTACCTATAATGGCCGCATGTTTATTAACAGATGAAAAAATAACTCTTGATAATGTACCCGATCTTGCAGATGTTAGCACTATGATAGATATACTTGAAAGTGCTGGAAAAGTAGTAGATAGAATAGAAGATAAATTAATAATAACAAGTACATCACTCGAAGATTTTGAAATTCCTTATGAACCAGTAAGAAAAATGCGTGCTTCTTTTAATGTTTTTGGGCCATTAACTATAAAAATGAAAAAGGCAAAAGTAGCATTACCTGGAGGTTGTTCTATAGGAGTAAGACCTGTAAATTTTCATCTTGAAGGACTTAAAAAACTTGGTATAGAATCTAAAATTGAACATGGTTTTGCATTATCAAAATTCAATGGTGCTGAAAAGGAAGTAAATATATCTTTAAAATTTCCAAGTGTTGGAGCTACTGAACATATAATTACAACAGCAACTTTAATATATGGAACCAAAACAATTATAAGCAATTGTGCAATGGAACCTGAAATTTCTGATTTAATAGATTTTTTAAATGCAATGGGTGCAGATATAATTGGTAAAAATACTTCAACAATTACAATAAATGGAGTTGATAAACTTCACGGTTTGAATTATAGGGTTATTCCAGATAGAATAGAAGCTGGAACTTATGCCATAATGGGAGCTTTGATAGGAGATAATTTAACTATACATAATATTTGTTATGATGATTTAAGAATATTATTCTCAACATTTGATGATATAGGTATAAATTATGAATTAAACAAAGAAGAAAAAACATTAAAAATATCTAAAATAAAAAATAATAATTTAAATAATGTTATATTAAAAACAGAACCATATCCAGGATTCCCAACTGATCTACAACCACAAATTTCAGTATTATTATCTTTAATAAAAGGAAAGTCTACTATAACAGAAACTATTTTTAAAAGTCGTTTTAATCATATTGATGAATTAAATAGAATGGGAGCAAATATAAGACTCGAAGATAATACCGCCATAATAGATGGAGTTGATAAATTAACTGGTGCTCCGATTGAAGCAACAGATTTAAGAGCTTCTGCAGCACTTTTAATAGCTGGATTATTAGCTGAAGGAGAAACCATTATATCCAATGTAGATCATATATTTAGGGGTTATGAAAAATTAGAAGAAAAATTAAATAAAATGGGTCTAAAAATGACTTATATTGACTAAAAGACGGCCAAAGGCCGTCTTTTAATTATAAATATAAATATTTAAATAATTCAAAATATAAATACCAATTCACTTTATTATCCATTTCATAAAAATTTCTGAAATATCCATCCGCATATCTTCTATTTCTTGTATTAAAAATTTTTATACCCATTTTTATTCCATCATAAGAAAAATAATTATCAATTTCAAAAGAATTTATAAAGTTGAAACTATTATTAAAATCAAAATAATAATTAAATTCAGAATAAAAATTATCTTCAAATTTCATTTTAAATCCTGGATTTATCATAAAATTGAAATCATCCTCAGCTTTATCATAAAAATATTTAAAAATAAAGAAAATATTATTACCAAACCCTATTCTATAATTTTTCTTATAATTTAAACTATATAAATAATCTCCAGTTTCAAGGTTTATAATAAATTTATCCAATAAAAAATCATTCCATTTACCAGAAAAATAAAAAAAATCAATTCCTAAAGTTAATGAAGTAGCATCATTAGAACTTATCCCTTTAAAATCATATTCTTTTTTCATAAAATGGTCATAACCTTTAGTTGAAACACCAAATAATTGATTTCTTAAATATATATTTATATGTGGTGTTATTATAAAATTTTTTAAATTTATATTATTTCTATAATATGTATCACTAAAATAATATAAATCTACTTTTTTTAATTTTTGTTCATATGGAATTTTATAAATTAAAGTATCAATTTTATTTTTTTCTGAAGAATTGTTTTGTGATTCAAAATCTATTATTTCAAGATTATAATATCCATTTATCTCTTCATCTATATAAAGAATATCATAATCATATTTCCATTCAAAAGAATTTATAGTTTTAAATCCTTTTAAAAAACCATTTTTCCTACTTATATTAAAATCAAATTTAATATTTTTTTGATCTAATTTGATTTTTTCTTCCCTTACGCGATCATAATCATAGTAATATTTTATAAATGTTTTATCTTTTTGATTTTTTATTTCAATACCTTTTTTAAAATTTTCATAAGAATTTTCTTGAGATTTATTTTCAAATTTACTGACATATTCTTTCTCTTTATTAATATAAGCAATATTTATTTTGAGATAATTATTATTTTTAGTTGCATCATGAGTTATACCAAATTTATCATTTTTTAAAATTTTTTCATATTCAAAATCATAATTATAATTATTTTCTAATTTAATATCTTGAAGATATTTTCCATTCAAATCTTCATAGTATATAAATAAATCTTCTAAATATTTTTTCATGGGATAAATTCTAAATTGACTTTCATTAAATCCCAATTTCAAATTAGCAAACTCCGCCTCAAGCAATGTATAATCAAAAATACTATAATATTTTTCTTCTTCTGCCCTTTTATATTTTAACCCTAAATTTACAGTAAATGTTGGTTCAAATGTAAAAGGGATTCTTATTTCATTTGTAGTAAAATATATATCAAAGTTTGTCCATGCATCTATACCATCTGGATTTAAATAAAGTTTATATTTATTCATAAAATAAGAAGGATTTATATCATATGAAAAACAAAACATAAAAATACTTATAAAAAGAAATAAAAATATTATTCTTTTCAAATTTATCTCCCCATTTTTAATTTATAAAATAAAACCCGGCTAATAGCCGGGTATATTATATTAAATTATTACATTTCAAAAGATACTTTGAAACCAAATAATGGTTTTGCATCTTCTTCATTAACTTTAAATTCTGAATAAAGTTTGTATGTTAATAATTCATAGTCAGCTTCTACATATGGTTTAATTTCATAAACTGCTTTTGCATCTTTTTCAAGTAATACAGGAACAACTGCATCTACCCCAACCTTGTAGTCTTCCATGAATTTATAAGATACTTCCGGTTTATATGTTAATAATGTATCTACATCTTTTTGCATAACCATTTCAAATTTGTTATTGAATGTTAATGTATCATAATTTAAATTAAGTTCTGGTTTATATGTTGTTTTTGTATCTACATCTTTTTCCATGTTTAATATAACTTCATTTTTGAAGTCAACTTTTCTATCAGCACCATCAAAAGCATATCCTATGTTAGCTTTTGCTTTTAATGTGTTTGTAGCAAAGTTGCTTTCTGTTTTATAATAACCTTCAACAAATAATGTTACAGGCATAGAAACTAATTTATCTACGTTTGAATTTAATTTTGCTTCAAGAACCATATTTGTTGCGCCTTCTGTTAAAGCTTTTGCTTTAAATTCAGCATATATTGCTTTTTCCATATAATTAGCTGTAGCTTTTAAATCCATTCCTATTGTAGGTGTTGTTTCATCTGTAACATACATAGCAGGAGTTACAACAAATTCTAAGTCATTCATTTTACTTGTTAAAGCTGCTGACATTCCAACTCTTGATTCTACAACTTTATGTTTACCATAAGTCAATTTTAAAGATAATGTATCTGAAAAATTAGCTTTATGATAAGCATAGAAATCTGTACCTTCAAGTTTTCCAAAATCATTCAATGATTCAGAAGCTATTGTTACTTTCCAACCTGTTTTTTCTCCATCTTTTGCAACTGAAAAACCTAATCCTTTTGCCCATCCACTGTCGATACCAAATGTATCTTCCATACTTAATTCTTCTTGATATTTGAAATCAAAATGTCCTTTACCTGAGATTTTCCATTCAGGTGTGCTACTAGCAAATGCTGCTAATGCTAATACTGCTACCATTAAAAAAGCTAATACTTTTTTCATTAAACCAAACCCCCTTTAATAAGTTTAATTTTTTTTGGTTTGAGCTTACTCAACTAATTATATCAGATGTACCAATAAATTGTCAATAGTAAATTATGTAAAAATCCAGATTTAATAGTTATTTTAACAGATTTTACAAAATTATTTTGCTACTGGCATGAAAATTCCTGCAACGCCTAGACCTACACCTGCTAAAGCAACAACCCATAATAAAATGTTGTTATTACCTTCAACAGACTTTATTCTTTCATCTTGTGCATTAACTTTTTCAGTTAAAGCTTCTATTTTATCTTTATTTTCTGCTGTTCTCAATGTTACTGCTGGAAGTGCTTCTAAGAACATTGAATTTTCATCAACTTTTGACTCTAATGTAGATATTTTTTCTGCATTTGCTTTAGCCATTGCATTAGCTCTATCTGTTTCATCCATCAAATACAACATATCTTCTGATAATGAATCACCCATATTTTTTGCTCTGAAAGCTGATTTTTTTACATTATCATAAGAAGCGCTAACATCTGATAAAAGTTTTTCTCTTCCATTTACTGATTCTTCAAGTTGTGCAACTTTATCTTCTAAAGAAGAGATATTTGAATTTGTTTCATCGATTTTATCAAAAGCATCATATTTTAATTTTAATATAGCTCTTGTAGTTCTTGCTTTATACTCATCATAATCACCAATTTTTCCTGACAATTCTTTAACGACTTTTTCCATTCTATCTATATCTTCGTATTTAGCAATCATAGGTGAATTTTCTAAGTACATAATAGCTCTTGTAAACCATACTGATGCTTCAGATCTTGTCAAAGATTCAAAACCATTGAAAGTATCCTGATCTACAGGTATAACTCCCTTATCTACAAGATTTGTAACATAATCATATGCCCAGTGATCCTCTTTAACGTCTTTGAATCCTCCTGCAAACGCTGCAACAACAACTAATAATGCTACTAATACAGCTAATGTTTTTTTCATTTGTTTTACCCCCTTTTATAAAGTGTTTAATATTTTATATCCATTTTATTATACTACATTTTCGACTTTTTTCAAAGACAGAAACTTCACTTAATTTTTATTTTAAAGAAATTTCTTTTACCTATTCTTAAAATTTCTCCGCCTTTTAAAACTAATTCCTGTTTGAAATCATCTACTTTTTCATCATCTATTTTTACTCCACCCTGTTTTATTAATCTTTTTATCTCAGACTTGGATGATAAAACTTTTGAATTTTCAACTAAATCTACTATATTTATTTCGGGTACTGTTTCTAAATCTTCTATATCATCTGGTATATCATTTTTTTGAAAAACTTTTATGAATTGTTCTTTTGCATCATTTGCAACTTCTTCAGAATGAAACATCTTTATTATTTCTATTCCCAAAAACATTTTAATATCTCTTGGATTTACTTCATTTTTTTCCATCTGATCTTCATATTTTTTTATTTGTTCTGGATCTGTATTTGTTAAATATTTCATATATTTAATTATCAATGTATCAGGTATAGACATTATCTTACCAAACATATCTTTTGGAGTGTCTGTAAATCCTATATAATTATCATAAGATTTACTCATTTTTAAATGTCCATCTGTACCTTCAATTAAAGGCATAGTCATAACTATTTGTGGTTTTTTGCCAGCTTCTTCAAGTAATCTTCTACCCATTAAAAGGTTGAATAACTGATCAGAACCTCCCATCTCAACATCGGCATCTATCATTATAGAATCATGACCTTGAGCTAAAGGATATAAAAATTCAGATATACTTATTGGTTGATTCTCTTTATATCTTTTATTGAAGTCATCTCTTTCAAGCATCCTTGCAACTGTAAGTTTAGAAGCAAGTTTTAAAACATCTTCAAAGTTCATCTTATCAAACCATTCACCATTGAATCTAACTTCAGTCTTTTCTTTATCCAGTAACATAAAAACCTGTTCCGTATATGTTTTTGCATTCTCAATTACTTCTTCTTTAGTTAACATTGGTCTGGTTTTAGATCTTCCTGAAGGATCTCCTATTCTCGCTGTAAAATCTCCAATTATTAAAACTACTTTATGACCTAATTCTTGGAAAAGTTTCAATTTTCTAAGCACTACGGCATGACCAAGATGTAGATCCGGTCTTGAAGGATCTACTCCTAATTTAATTCTTAATTGTTTTCCTGATTTTAATTTTTCAAGCATTTCTTCATCTGATATAAAGTCTATAGTATTTCTTTTAATTAATTCTAATTGTTCTTCAACGCTTAACACGTATATATCCTCCAATCAATTCAACATCTTATACTAATACCATAGTTGTCAAAAAACATGATAACATAAAGAATATTCCTAACCATAAAGCCCATTTAGCTGAAGTGTCAAGTCCTTTTTCTCTTCCAAAATGTGCTTGAGATGCTCCACCACCAAAAGCTCCACCTAATTCAGCATTTTTTTGCATTCTTTGCAATGAGAAAAATATTACACCTACTGCTAAAATAACATGTACAATAACCATTATAATTGCTAAAGCACTCATATAATTACTCCTCCTTATATTGTATATATTTCAAAATAAATTATACAATAATGCATCTTTATTTTCAAGTTTTATTGAGTTTATAAACGTAATAAACTCTAATTGGTTTAATTATAACAGATTATTTTTCATTTTATATTTAAATTAATTAAACAATTTTATATTATAATCATAAATATTTAATAGTTTTTATTTATAATTGATTATAAATGAATTAGATAATTATTAAATTAAATTATAAAATGAATATTGGTACAGGAAACGATTTCATTATAGTATTACAGGAGGAGCATTTAAATGTCTATAAATTATAATTCTTATCCAACTATAAAAGATGTTGCTAAAAAAGCTAATGTTGGTATAGCTACAGTTTCAAGAGTTTTAAATAATTCTGAGAAAGTAAGTGAAAAAACCCGTAAAAGAGTTCTTCAAATAGTTGAAGATTTAGGATACTCTCCAAATTTACATGCACGTTCTTTATCATCTAAAAAAGGTAATTCTGTATCTTTGGTTGTACCAAGTATAGGAAACGAAGTTTATGCCACCATTTATTCGGCACTTGAAAAAGAGCTTTCGAAAAAAGGTTATAGAATGATAGTCTTTCCACTTATGGATAATTTATCTTTGCAAAAAATCAAACAAAAAACAGATTTAATATATCAAACTGATGGAGTTTTTATAGCCTCATTATGTATAAATAAAATATTTAAAGATAATCCTCCAAATAAAAAAATAGTTTTAATCGATTCTTTTGATGAAAGATTTGATTCTGTTCATATAGATAATTTTGAAGTGGGAGTAAATGCAGCTAAATATTTATTACAAAAACAAAAAGATGATTCTGACTTCTTTTTAATCTCATATAAAGAAGTACAAGATGAATTCACTTCAACCGTATTTGAAAATAGAGATAGAGGATTTGTAGAAACTCTTGAGAAAAATGGTAAAAAGCCTAATATAATATATACTGATTTAAATTGGGATAGCGGATTTAAACTTGCTAAGAGAATAGCTTCAAAGAAAAAGCATAATCTAATATTTTCAACTGCTGATAAGATTGCTTTTGGATTGAAAGCTTTTTTTGATCAAAATATATATACACCTGATGAAGACTATAACATGATTTCAGTCGATGATCTTCCTTTTAGTAAAGTCACTGGATTAACCACAATAAGACAACCTTTTGAAAAGATGGCTAAAGAAGCTACAAATCTTTATTTTTCTTATATTGAAGGAAATGAAGATATAAAAAATATTAAATTAAAAACAAAATTGATTATAAGAGAAACCTAATTAAAATCCTTCATTTTCGAAGGATTTTTTATTTTTAGATATATAATCTGCAATATTTAATCATAATAACTTATAAATATGTTTGTTTTTTTATTCATAAAAAATTAAAATAGAAATGTAATCCATTACATGATTTTTCTTTTTTATTTTTCAAATAATGTAATCCATTACATTACAGGAGTTGATAATATTAATGAGTAAAATACAAGATGTGGCAAATTTAGCTGGTGTATCTGTTGCAACGGTATCAAGGGTCTTGAATAATAGCCCAAAAGTTTCTGCAAAAACAAGATTAAATGTAATAAACGCTGTAAAAGAATTAAATTATGAACCTAATCTTTTGGGTAGAAATTTAAGAAGGTCTGAAACTAAAATGATTCTTGTTTTATTACAAAATATTTCTAATCCATTTTATTCAAAAGTTATAAAAGGTATGGAAGATTATGGCCATAAGAATAATTATAATGTCATGTTTTGTAATACTGATTCTAATATTGAAAGAGAAAAAAAATATCTTGATTTATTAAAAAATAAATTAGTTGATGGTGTTATATTTATGGCTCCAGAAATTGATATATATACTATGAATACAATCGGAAAAAACTATCCATTAATTCAATGTTGTGAATATCTTGAAAATTCACAGATAAGTAGAGTTTCAATAGATAATGAAAAAGCAGCTTTTGAAGCCGTTGAATATTTGATAAAAAATGGTCATAAGAAAATAGGTTTAATTAACTCTAAAAAGCCTCATCAATCTTCTAAAGATAGGGAAAAAGGTTATAGAAGAGCTTTGTATGAAAATAATATACAAATCGATGAGTCTTTAATAAGATACGAGAGTTATGGATTTAAAGGTGGAATAAATGCCATAAAAAGTTTTGTTGATGAAAAAAAAGTTCCAGATGCTTTGTTTACTGTCTCAGATATTATTGCAATTGGTGCCATTAAAGCTTTGAAGAGTTTTAATTTTAATGTGCCAGATGATATTTCTATAATAGGTTTTGATAATCTAAGTATTTCATCTATGTATGATCCCATTTTAAGCACTGTTTCTCAACCAAGATATGAATTGGGTAATAAAGCTATGGAATTAATTATAGAAATAATAAAAAACAAAAAAAATATTATAAAAAATGTTGTTCTTAACCATCAATTATTGATAAGAGAGTCAACCAAAAAGGAGTGATTTCAATGGCAAGAATTGTAAATGTAGGAATAATAGGTTGTGGTGGAATTGCCAATCAGAAACATCTTCCATCATTATCTAAGTTATCAAATGTTAAAATAAAAGCATTTTGTGATATTATACCTGAAAGAGCTGAAAAAGCCTGCAAAAAATATGGCACTGAAGATGCTAAAGTTTATGAAAACTATAAAGATCTAATCATTAATGAAAAGGATATAGAAGTAATACATGTTTGTACTCCTAATATATCTCATTCAGAAATTACTGTTTTTGCTTTAAAAAATGATAAGCATGTTATGTGTGAAAAACCAATGGCAAAAACTTATAATCAGGCTATTGAGATGGTGAAAGCAGCAGAAGAAACTGGAAAAAAATTGACTATTGGTTATCAAAATAGGTTTAGACCAGATTCTTTATATTTAAAAAAAGCATGTAATAATGATGAACTTGGAGATATATATTTTGCAAAAGCTCACGCAATAAGAAGAAGAGCAGTTCCAACATGGGGTGTTTTTTTAGATGAAGAAGCTCAAGGAGGAGGACCTTTAATAGATATAGGAACTCATGCTTTAGATTTAACTTTATGGATGATGAATAATTATAAACCTAAAATGGTTGTTGGAAATACTTTTTATAAACTAAAAGATCAAAAGGAAACAGCCAATGCTTGGGGTGATTGGGATACTGAAAAATTTACAGTTGAAGATTCAGCTTTTGGTTATATTATAATGGAAGATAATTCCACAATATTTTTAGAATCTAGTTGGGCTTTAAATACTTTAGATATTGGTGAAGCAAGAACTACTTTATGCGGAACAAAAGCAGGTGCAGATATGAGAGATGGCCTCAGAATAAATGGTGTCAAATATAATAAACAATATGTAGAAAAACCTGCTTTAACAGAAGATGGTGTAGATTTCTATGATGGTACACAAGATAGTCCTGCAGATTTAGAAGCAAAGAAATGGATTGAATCTATTATTGAAGATAAAGAACCTGTTGTAAAACCTGAAGAGGCATTAGTTGTAACTCAAATACTTGAAGCTATATACGAATCTTCAAAAACAGGAAAACCTGTTTATTTTAAATGAGGTGATTATATGAACATTCCTATTTCAGTACAATTATATACATTAAGAGAGTTTAATAAAAATGATTTTTTGGGTACCCTTAAAAAAGTTTCTTCTCTTGGATATGATGGTGTTGAATTTGCTGGATATTATGATTTAAGTGCAGAAGATCTTTCTGATAATTTAAAAAGATTAAATTTAAAGCCATTTGGCTCTCATGTGTCATTTGAAAATTTGAAAAATAATCTTAAATATGAGATTGATTTTAATAAAAAAATAGGTAATAAAAATATTATATGTCCATGGGCAAAATTTGATTCTATAGATGATTGGGCTTCTTTTTGTAAAGATCTAAATTTTATTGGGAAAAAATTAAAAGAAAACGGATTACAACTTTTTTATCATAATCATGATCATGAGTTTAATACAATAGATGGAAAATATATTTTTGATTTTATTTATGAAAATACAGATGAAAATTTAGTAAAAGCCGAAATAGATACGTTTTGGGTTTATAAAGCTAATGTAGATCCATTAAAATTAATGAATAAATATAAAAATAGATGTTCTTTAATACATATAAAAGATATGAAAAATGATTCTAAAAAAAGTTTTGAAGCTATAGGTGAAGGTATTATTGATATTGAAAGTATTATAAAATATGCTAAAGATATTGATATTGAAACGTTAATAGTGGAAAATGATGATCCTAAACCAGATGGGCTTAAAAATATTTCTATAAGTATAAAGAATCTTTCAAAAATGGCTATTTTAAAGGAGTGAAGAATATGAAACTTGGTGTTTTTACAGTAGTTTTAGGAAGTAAAGATCTTGATTCTGCTTTAGATTATTTAAAAAAATTAGGTGTTCAATCTGTTGAAATTGGTGCAGGAGGTTATCCAGGGACTAATCATGCAAATCCAGATTTACTTTTAAATAATTCTAATGAATTACAAAAATTTAAAGATACTATAAATAAGTATGAAATGTCTATAAGTGGTATTAGTTGTCATGGAAATCCTGTTCATCCTCAAAAAGAAATTGCCAATAAATTTCATACAGAGTTCGAAAAAGCTATACTTTTAGCTGAAAAACTTGGTGTAGATACTATAAATGGATTTTCTGGTTGTCCAGGAGATTCTAAAAATTCTATGTATCCTAATTGGGTTGTATGCCCATGGCCAGAAGATTTCTTAAAAATACTAGATTTTCAATGGAATGATATTCTTATTCCTTATTGGGAAAATGAAAGTAAGTTTGCTAAAGATCATGGTATTAAAAAAATTGCTTTTGAAATGCATCCTGGTTTTTGCGTTTATAATCCTGAAACATTGTTGAAATTGAGAAATTCAGTTGGAGATATAATAGGTGCAAATTTTGATCCAAGTCATTTATTTTGGCAAGGAATAGATCCTGTAGAAGCTATAAAAGAACTTGGAAGTTCTATTTATCATTTTCATGCAAAAGACACTAAAATAGATAAAAGAAATACTTCTGTAAATGGTGTATTAGATACAAAACATTATGGTGATGAAATAAATAGATCTTGGATTTTTAGAACTGTTGGTTATGGTCATGATTATCAAACATGGAAAGATATGGTAAGTGCTTTAAGATTGATAGGATATGATGGAGCACTTAGTATAGAACATGAGGATAGCCTTATGTCTGGAAATGAAGGTTTAAAAAAAGCTATTTCATTTTTAAAAGAAGTTTTAGTATTTGAAAAAACTAATGATATGTGGTGGGCCTAAAGCTCATCACATTCTTAAATATTAAATGGAGGAATAAATATGAATAAATTAAGAGTTGGTATTGTAGGTTGTGGAAATATTTTTCCAATGCATGCTGTTTCTGTTAAAATGATAGAAAGTGCCGAACTAGTATCTGTTTGTGATATTAAAGAGGACAGAGCTAAAAGTAAAGCAAAAGAATTTAATTGTAATTATTATTTAGATTATAAAGATATGATAGAAAAAGAAAATCTCGATATAATACATATATGTACACCTCATTATATGCATCCTCCAATTGCAATATATGCTGCAAATAAAAAAATAAATATAATGACTGAAAAACCGATGTCAATAAATTTGAAAGATGCTAATGATATGATAAATTCAGCAAAAAATAATAATATCACTCTTGGAGTTATATTTCAAAACAGATATAATCCTGGATCTCAATTAATAAAAAACACCATTGAATCTGGAGAACTTGGTAAGATCCTTTCTGGGAAACTTTCAGTAACCTGGGATAGATCTGATGAATATTATCAAAAAAGTGATTGGAAAGGTACTTGGGATAAAGAAGGTGGCGGTGTAATTATAGATCAGGCAATTCATACTATGGATTTGATGAGATGGTTTATAAATAGTGAAATAGATTATATAGATGCTAATATAAGTAATAGAGCTCATGAAATAATAGAAGTAGAAGATTCGGCTGAAGGAGTTATAAAATATAAAAATGGTGTATTAACTTCTTTTCATGCTGTAAATTATTATTCATATGATGCTCCAGTAGAAATAGAAATTCATTGTGAAAAAGGATTAGTAAAAATGATAGCAGATAAAGCTATTATAAAATTTAATGATGGTAGAGAATTAATTGCAGATAAAAATCCAGCAGAAACTTTTAATTATGGTAATGTGAAAGGTTACTGGGGTGTTAGTCATATAAAACAAATTTCAAAATATTATAAAAACATTTTAAATTCGGAAAAACCTGAAATTGATGGTAATGAAGCTTTTAAAACTCAAGAGATGATATGTGCAATATATGAAAGTGGTAAAACAAATAAAAGAATACACTTTTAACCTCCTCATTTTGTTTATTAATAATTAATCTGGTATAATAAACTTTGAAAATAAGAAGTTTTATGGAGGTGTAATAATTTTGTATAACCCTGAGTTGATTAGAAATATTTCTATAATTGCTCATATAGATCATGGAAAAACAACTCTTGTAGATAGAATTCTTGAAATGACTCATTCTGTTGAAGAGAGAAAAATGAAAGAGCAATTTATGGATAGTATGGAATTAGAGAGAGAAAGAGGAATAACAATAAAATCAAAACCCGTAAAAATTTACTATGATTCTGATGATGGAAATACTTATGAAATAAATATAATAGACACTCCTGGACATGTAGACTTCACTTATGAAGTCTCCAGGAGTTTAGCTGCTTGTGAAGGTGCTGTTTTACTCGTCGATGCGTCTCAAGGTGTAGAAGCTCAAACTGTTACAAACACTTATCTTGCACTTGAAAATGACCTTGAAATTATAGGGGTTATAAATAAAATAGATCTACCAAATTCTAACCCTGAAGAAACTATTCTTGAAATAAATGATTTAGTTGGAATTGATACAGATGATATATCAAAATTAAGTGCTAAAACAGGAGAAGGTGTTCATGATCTTCTCGAAAAAATAGTAAGAACTGTTCCTTCACCTGTAAGTAAAGGTAGTTCGGATGATAAATTAAAGGCTTTAATATTTGATGCTGAATATGATAAATACAAAGGGGTTATAATATATACAAGAATTTTTTCCGGTTCTATTAAAAAAGGTGATACCATAAAATTAATGGCTAAAGATACTTCTTATGAAGTTTCAGAAGTTGGAATATTTCACCCTGAATTACAAGAAACTGAAGATTTAACAGCTGGAGAAGTTGGCTATATTATAGCTGGAATTAAAGACATTGAAGAAGCAAATGTTGGAGATACAATAACTCTTCAATCAAATCCTACAGATAAAAGATTACCAGGTTATAAGGAATCAAAACCAATGGTTTATGCTGGACTTTATCCAGGGGTACCAAAATATTATGAAGAGTTAAGAAAAGCACTGGAAAAACTTAAATTAAACGATGCAGCTTTGACATTTACCGCTGAACATTCACCAGCTATGGGATTTGGTTTTAGATGTGGATTTTTAGGTTTATTACATATGGATATAGTTAGAGAGAGACTTCAAAGAGAATTTGAAATAGCCGTTATTTTAACAGCACCAAGTGTCGTTTATAAAACTAAATTAAAATCTGGTGAAATGCTTGAAGTTACGAACCCATCAGAATTTCCATCTAATGATTCTATAGATGAAATATATGAACCTTATGCAAAACTCGATATAATAACACCACCAGATTATATGGGCAATTTAATGAATCTTTCCCAAGTTGAAAAAAGAGGCGAATTTAAATCAGTTTCAAATGCTGGTAAAGATAGAGTTGTTTTACATTTTGAAATTCCTATAGCTGATTTAATATTTGATTATTTTGATAAGATGAAAGCCATTTCAAGAGGTTATGCTTCTATGGACTATGAGTACATAGATTATAGAAAGTCTAATCTCGAAAAAATAACTATACTTGTTAATAAGGAAACTGTAGACGCTCTTTCTTTTATAGAACATGAAAGTAAAGCTTATGAAACTTCAAGAAAAATTGTTGACAAATTGAGTGATTTAATTCCAAAACATCAATTTGAGATCCCAATACAAGCTTATTCACATGGTAAAATAATAGCAAGATCTACAATAAAAGCTTTAAGAAAAGATGTTTTAGCAAAGTGTTATGGTGGAGATATTACAAGAAAAATGAAGCTTTTGAATAAACAAAAAGAAGGAAAGAAAAAAATGCGTGAAATAGGAAGTGTTTCTATTCCTCAGGATGCTTTTCTAGCAATACTTAAAATTAATGATGAAGATAATTAATTTTTGTTTATCCATTTGTAAAATGAATAAAATTATTGTATAATTAGATAAATAATAATCTTTTTTAGGGGGTGTCGTTTTTGTCAGACTCAATTTCAGAAAAAAGTGCCAAAAAAAAGCAAAAAAAATTAATTTACAGAATTTCTCTGTGGATTGTTGGAATTGCTTGCTTACTAATTTTTAGTTTAGTTGTTGATATTCCCGCAATAATATTTTTAGCATCTTTAGTCGCTTTATTATCCAGAGAATGGATACTTGCAATGGCAATTACCTTTATAAGAGGTACTGCTATTTTTGGGATTATGGATGATATACAGATGCTTTGGATAACGGTTTTCCTTTTATATGTTTTCATATGGGGAATTTATACATTCTTCTTTAACACAGATAAATTTATAAAGCCAAAAAGAAGTTAATTTAACTAAAAATTTTGAAAAACTTACCTTATAAAAAGGTAAGTTTTTTAATTTATACTATACTTTTTTTTCACATTATTTATTTCATCTCTATATTTTGCTGCATCTTCATATCTTAATTCAGATGCTGCTTTATACATTTCTTCTTCAAGAACTGCTAAATAATCTTCTGGACTCATACCTTCACCAACTTCAAATACATAGTCTTCTTCAGTCATTTTATCTTTAAAAGGCGCAAATACATCATCAGGTAATTTTTTTATTATTGAAGTAGGTATTATATTGTTTTCTTCATTGAATGTTTTTTGTATTTTTCTTCTTCTATTAGTTTCATCTATAGAAATTTTCATAGCTGGTGTCATTTTATCAGCATATAATAAAACTTTTCCATTTACATTTCTTGCAGCCCTACCTATTGTTTGTATAAGAGTTGTTTCTGATCTTAAAAAACCCTCTCTATCCGCATCCATTATAACAACAAGGGAGACTTCTGGCATATCCAAACCTTCTCTTAAAAGATTAACTCCAACAACTACATCTATATCACCATTTCTTAATTTTTTTACAACTTCTGCTCTTTCTAAAGTATCGAGTTCAGAATGTAAATACTCTGATTTAATTCCCATAAGATTCAAATGATCTGATAACATTTCAGCATCTTTTTTCGTCAATACAACTGCAAGAGCTCTTTCATTTCTTTTAACTATTTTACTGATTTCAGAAACAAAATCATCTATTTGACCTTCTGTAGCTCTAACTATAACTTCAGGATCTAATAAACCTGTAGGTCTTATTATTTGCTCAACAACTTGTTCAGAAACTTCTTTTTCAAATCTTCCAGGTGTAGCCGATACTAAAATAGTTTGATTTACTCTTTGGGCAAATTCATCAAATCTTAAAGGCCTATTATCAAGAGAAGAAGGAAGTCTAAATCCAAAATCAACAAGATTTTTTTTTCTTGCATAATCTCCTTTATACATTCCTCCAATTTGTGGAACTGCTATATGTGATTCATCTATAAAAGTTAAAAAATCTTTTTCAAAGTAATTCAATAATGTCCAAGGAGAATCTCCTGGTTTTCTACCATCAAAATATCTTGAATAGTTTTCTATTCCTTTACAATATCCCATTGTTTCAAGAAATTCTATATCTTGCCTGGTTCTTTGCTCTATTCTTTGCGCTTCTAATAATTTACCATTTTTTTTGAATTTTTGAATTTGAAGATCTAAATCATTTTCTATATCTTTTATTGCTCCAAGAATTTTATCTTCTGTCGTAACAAATTCTTTTGCGGGATATATAGTTATTTTATCAAAATCTTCAATATGTGTTCTATTATAAATATCAAAAGATATTATATTTTCTATTTCATCATCAAAAAAAGTAATTCTTATTCCATGATCATCATAAACAGGATAAATTTCTAATGTTTCACCTTTCCATCTAAATGTACCACCAGTAAAATCATCTTCTTTTCTTGTGTATTGCATTTTACCAAGTTTTTCTAATATGTCTCTTCTTAAGTATCTTTGACCTTTTTTTAAATAAAGATTTATATTCGCAAAGTCTCTTGGGTTTCCAGATGCATAAATTGCTGATACAGATGAAACAACGATTACGTCTTTTCTTGTTAATATAGATTTTAACGTAGATAATCTCATTTTAACTAAAATATCGTTTATATCAGCATTTTTTTCAATATATATATCTCTTGTGGGAACATATGCTTCAGGCTGATAATAATCATAATAAGATACAAAAAATTCGACTTTGTTATTTGGAAAAAATTCTTTGAATTCATGGTATAGTTGAACTGCAAGTATTTTATTTGGTGACATTATCAACGCTGGTCTACCTGTTTTTGCAATGACATTAGCCATGGTATAAGTTTTTCCAGATCCAGTAACCCCTAAAAGTGTTTGAAATCTTTTTTTATCATTTAATCCTTGTACAAGTTGTTCAATGGCAAGCGGTTGATCTCCTCTCGGTTCATATTCAGAATATAAATCATACAAAGTTATCACCTCAAATGTAATTTATCAATTCATATAAAGAAGATATGTCTCCTTTTCCTTTTCTATCTATTCTTAAGGACTTTATACCTATATCTTTTGTTGCTTTTATATCGGTAATTAAATTATCACCTATAAATATTATTTCTTCTTTATTTAAATTAAGTCTTTGAAGAGCTAATTCAAATATTCTTTTATCAGGTTTATATAACTCAACTTCTTCAGATATTATAAGATCTTCATAGTATATTTGTGATGAATTAATTTTTTTTCTTACGAAATAAGAATCTGCATTTGTAAGTATACTAACATATATATTTTTCTTTTTTATTTCATTTAAATAATCAATATCTTTAAAATATGGTAATTTTGAAAAACTTTCATACATAAAGTCTATATAATATTTTGCATCTTCTTTTAAATTATATTTTTTTATAATTTCATTGAAAAGCATTTTATAATAGTATTTTTCAGGTTTAAATTCTTTTAAATAATAATCTTTAAAATAATGAGAATATAGATTTAAAACTTCTTTTTCAATATATTCAACATTTTTTGAAGTCTTTTTAGATAATAAATTCGAAACCTCATAAAACAATCCTTCAGCATCAATTAATGTACCATATAAATCAAATATAATAGCTTTTAACATAAATAACCTCCATAAAAAAAGAGTTTGCAGTTTAAAAACAACTGCAAACCTTTATTTTTATTCAAATTAAAATCTTAATTCTAAACCAGCAGAAAGTTTTAATTTATTATCTATAGGATTTCCATTAAAGCCAAAATTAAAATCATACCCAATTTCCGTTGTTAGTCCAATATTTTTATTAAAGAAATAATCTAATTTGAGTCCAGGAGTTACAGCAAAAGAATCATCTGAAAAATCTTCTGAATACAATTTAGAAACTACTCCAAGTCCTATATTAGGTGTTATCGCAAAATCATTCATATCCAATATATAACCCAATCTAAAAGCAATAGAAATCATATTATAATTTATATTATAATTATATTCAAAATTTCCTCCAAGATATAATCCTTCATAATTATCTATCGCAAATGCAAAACTTACACCATGATCTTTAAGTCCTTTATTTAAATAGCTTATATCGAATAAAGCTCTAATCGCTAATTCATATGGTGCTTCTATTACATAATCTGCATTATTTATATTAAAAGCTCTAGGATGTTCAAGAATTCTAAGGACAGATTCATTTTCTCTTACTTGTTTAACTACAAGTTTTCCATCTGTTATCATCTTTCCATCAAATTCTTTCACAAATTGAAATATCATGCCATTATAAACTCCATAATTCTTACCTTTGTTAATTTTAACAAAATCATTTACTATGTTACTATTCATATCCGCTTTAATTCTAAATAGCATATTCAATTTAGAAACTATATTACCCGTCACTTCTCCTACCGCCTGATCTCTGGCTTGTTTCATAACATAAGAACTATTACTTGAGGTGAAAAATCCAGTAGATGCAAGTTTTGTATATGAAGTTCCAGACCCTGTAAATCTTTTACTTTCCAAAACATCTCCATTTTGAACATTTATCAATTTATAATTTACATATAATTTGAAATCCCACCATAAATAATTGTTCTTATCAATATAAGAATTTTGGTATGAATCAGTAACATCAACAAAAACAATAGCATCTACATTTAATTCTTTTAAATTAGATTGATTTATATTAGAATTTAAATTTCCCAATATATCTCTAAAAAGAAGATCATCTTTATCAACGAGTTTGTATTTTCCTAAATATGATATTCTCCTGTTTAATTCACTTTCAAGTAAGCCAGTCGCTTCTGAGTACCCTTTAGTATAAACTAATAATGTTTTTCTCATATCTTGAGAAAAAGCAAATATTCCTATAATTGTTATTAATAATATGATTAGATTTTTTTTCATTTTAACACCTCCAATTGAATTAATTATATATCTTAAATATATTTTTTTCAACTTTATAGCGATATTTTGTCTTTTTAAGGTGTAAAATGGCTATTTTTTAATATATCTGTTTAAATAATAATATACAAAAAATGACTTACAGATGCTGCAATTATTCCTGCTATAGTATGGGCAAAGATTGCCTTTGAAGCAAGGTTTCTTGCAGCAAGAGAATCCATCATGGCAACATGAGTTGATAAATAACCACTCCATGTAAGACCTATAGATGTGAAAACAGCGATATCATTTGCTGTTAATATTCCCTCATTTATAAAAGATGGTATTAACGCCAAAGCCGCTCCAGTAGAACCAAGTGCTGTCAATGGAAAAGCTATTAATTTTGGGCTTTGAAATCCAAATAAAAATTCCAATCCTCCAGAAACTTTTGAAGCCAACCAAGGTAAAAATGGGACACCTTCAAAAGCAAGTCCTTGATACCCTATATTTGGGTCTTTTGGTCCATAAGTAATAAGCATAACAAATGATGAAATTATTAATACTCCTGGAATAATATCTAAACCAAGATTTACACCACTTTTTCCACCTTCTAAAAGGGCATCTAAAAATCTTGAACCAACTGTACCTTGTCTAACTTTTCTCCAATTTATATTGGATTGAATAGTTTCTTCTTCAGAGCCATAAAATCTTTTTGTGTATATAGAAAAGATTTTCACACTAATAATAGAACCAACAACTGCTCCAAGAAGACCTATTAAAACTGGCTTTATTAGGTTTAATCCCATAGTTCCAGACTGAGCCATCATATAAGTTGAAACAATTAAACCCATTCCAAAAGATGTTCCTAAATTACATAATAAAGGTACTTGCCATTTTTGAAAATATTTTATAAATTCATTGTCTTTAGCAAGAGAAATTATTGCAGGATTATCTGATAAAAAAGTTGTTAATATTCCCAAAGATGCTGCTCCAGGTAATCCATATAAAGGTTTCATCAAAGGTTTTAATAATTTATTTAAAAGATTAACAACTCCAAATTCCGATAAAAGAGAACCAAGTGCTCCAGTTAATACCGCAACAGCCATTATAAAAAATACAGTATTTAATAAAAGATTGTGTGCAGTATTCATAAGAGTTTTGAATAAATTTGCTGTTCCCATAATATTCGCTAAGGGAACAAATATTAATAATAGTATTCCAATAAAAATATATGGTTCGATTTCATGACCTAAATTCCTTTTTTTCATCTTTTTTGATTGTAATCTTGTTTTCAATTTAATCCTCCTGCATATGAAAATTTTTTCATTATTCAAAAATAAAATACAGAATTTTTATCAAAAACTCAAATCTAATATTAGACGATTTAAGTCATTTAGAGTCATAGAAAAGTCATTTAAATTAAAAATAGGGCGAATGCCCTATTTATATATTTAAAATTTTATTTTTTATATTTTCTTTTTTATGTATAATAGTTTTTCTATATAAGTCTAACTTTTCATCAAGTATTATTCCCGAATCTTCCAAAATATTATAATCCAGAGTTATAAATTCATCGAAACTTCCTATAAAAGCTTCTTTTGAATCTTTTAACATTAATACATTCGGTTTTAATTCAAGAAATTCACTTATCCAATGTGTAGATAATATTATTGTCTTTCCCATTTTATTGAGTTGTTTTATTGTATTAAAAACAGATTCTCTGGTAGAATAATCTAAACCAACAGTTGGTTCATCAAAAATTATATACTCTGGTTTATAAGATAATACTGAAATTATAGCTACTTTTCTCATTTCTCCACCAGATAAGTTAAAAGGAGATCTTTCAAGATATTCATAAGGTAAAGATAAAAGTTGCATATAAAATGATATTTCTTTTTTGTCTATGTTTACATTAAAATTTTTGGGTGCATATAATATTTCTTCTTTTATGGTAGGTAAAAAAAACTGAGTTTCTGGATATTGAAATATTATACCTACTTTTCTTCTTATATCCTTTATTTTTATTTCTTTAGATTTTGTAGACTCTTCATCTATATATACTTCACCTTGTTGAGGAATTAAAAGGCCATTAAACGTATTTATTAATGTACTTTTACCAGACCCCGTATGACCAACAAATAGCCATAATTCTCCAGATTTTATTTCTAAATTTATATTGTTTAAAGCTATCTTTTCAAATGGTGTATTTTTAGAATATGTATATGTAAGATTTTTTACTTTTATTGACATATTTCTTCCACCAACTCATCATAAGATTTATTTAAAAATTTTTTTAATTTTATATCAAAAGGTATTTCTATAGCCATTTTTGTATTCATATAAAATTTATCTCTATTTCCATCATAAATAACTTTACCATTTTTAAGTCCTATAATTCTATCAACTTCATTTAAATCTGGTGCATGATGCGATGCAATAATTATAGTTTTTCCCATATTCACAAGTTTTTTTATTACTTTATAAACTTCAAGTCTTCCCTTTGGATCTAACATAGTTGTAGGTTCATCCATAAATATTATGGAAGGATCCATTGCAACTATTGAAGCAATTGCGAGTCTTTGTTTTTGACCCCCAGATAAAGTGTTTGGATCAGCTTTTTCTTTTTCATTTAATCCAACTACATCGAGTGCCCATTTTATTTTTTTTATCATTTCTTCTCTTGGAACACCTGTATTTTCAAGTCCAAAAGCTATATCCTCATCAACAGTAACTCCAACTATTTGATTTTCTGGATTTTGAAAAACATAACCAATTTTTGTTCTATTTTTTATATTCAATTCTTCATTTTCATATATTATTTTCCCATTTTTAGGTTCATATATACCGCTTAAAATTTTCATTAATGTTGATTTTCCAGAACCATTATCTCCAACTAAACCAACAAATTCTCCCTTTTTAAATTCTAGGGAGATATTTTTCAATATTTTATTTTCATTATAATCAAATTCTATATTTTTACATTCAAAAAACATTTTATTCTTCCTTTATAGATTTATATACTCTTATTCCACCACTTTTTTGTAAAGTGTCTACATTTTTAAATATATTTTCCATATATTCTTGTATTCTTTTACCACCTTTATTGTGATAAGCTACTAAAAGTAATACTCCATCTTTATTTAAATGTTTATAAGAACCTTCTATCAAAGATTGCCAAACTTTTTTACCTGCTACTATTGGAGGATTTGAAATTATTGTATCAAACATCATATCTTCCCATGGTTCATAAAGATAACCTTGTCTTATTTCAATATCAGCATTGTTATCTTTAGCATTTACACCGGCATAATCACATGCTCTATTATTTATATCACTCATATACATTTTTAAATTTGGATTCTCTTTTTTTAAAGTTATACCAATAGGACCATATCCGCATCCTATGTCTAAAATATTTTCTCCATAAATTTCTGCATTTTCTATTAAAAGTCTTGTAGCTTTGTCTATTTTTTTCTTTCCATAAACTCCAGTTACAGATTTAAATATATATTCATGATCATTTTTTAATTTTAATTTTAATTTTTTAGATCTCATTTCAGATGTTGGATTCTCTGTATAATAATGTTCAAATCCTTCTGGTTTTATTTTTTTTACTTCTTTTTTGTTTCCTTTTATTTTTTGATTAACTATATCAACAACACTTGCTACATCTAAATGCATTAAATCTTCTGGACCTAATATTTTAACATTTTCTTTTTTATCTTTTTTGTTTTTTTTGTTCCTTTGATTCATTGAAATACCTCCATCAAAAAGCATTTAAATACAATTCTAAATTAAAACTATAATCTTGATCAAATTTATAAAAAACAAATCCACCAGGAACTATAGAATATTTTCCAGCAAAATTGACATAAAATCTCATCATCGCTTCTTTTGTTTCAAATATTTCATATCCAATATAACCACTAAAGCCTCTTAATTGTGCAAGATCTTCCGGAAAAGCTTGAAAATTATAATTAAGTCCTTCATCAGTTCTTATTATATCTATAAGTCTATATGTAAGATTAGCTCCAAATATTATGTTTCCCAAGCCTCCATTAAAAAAGACATTTGCACCTGCAAAACCTGATTTATTATTTCCAGTTTCAGAGGCATCTTCTGTAAAAGAATTCCATAAGCCTATTCCAAAATCAAAATCTTCATATATAAGATCTACACCAGCGTTTAAATTATTATTAAAAACTGGATTATTAAAATCGAAATTCAAACTTAAAAAAGGTCTTATTTGATCAAAAAAAGTATATTTATATGAAAAAGAAAAATCTTTATTTGTTAATTTCAAATAATTATTCTCATCTTCATACCCCGCACCTATAGAAAATGGAGTATTTATAACTCCAAAAACTTTAGAAAAAGATAAAATAGTCATAGTAAGAATTAATAAAACCATTAAGTTCTTTTTCATTTTATTCCCCCTCATAATAAAATATATAAAAAAAGGTGGCTGAGCTTCCCTGCGGCACACAAAAGACAAAGCTTATGGCTGCTCCCTTCCGGGCCTGACCAGTTTCACTAGTTTTCGTTGCGCAGGACCCAGCCACGTGTAGTCCCAAAAAGAATTATACCATAAAAATCAAAAAAATCAATACTTATGATATCTATTAGGCGTTACAATTATCTTAAAACCTTTTTGTTTTAAAGTTTCTAAATATTGTTTATCTTTAGGTAATGGCGGTGGAACTATCAATTCATTAATATTCCAGTCTTCTAATTTTTTTATTATTCTTTCATCATTAATTGGTGAATCAAAAATCATAGTTCCAGTATTTAAATTTTCATCAAAAGCATTTAACACGTATTCTAAGGTGTTTAAAGCTATCATTCTATTTAATGAACTTTGATTTCCAGAATAAATTCTATTTCCTTTTAAATATACGATTGAATCTGATTTATGCATTTTAGCAATTTCAAAAGCTAATTTCGAATAATCGTCTGAATCAATTATTAAATTTTTATATTCTTGTTTTATAACTATATCTTCGTCTATAATATATTCTTGATCAAAGGACATATCAAATCTATCCATTTTGAATACCATAGATTTGTATGATAAAAGATCTTCTTGATTTATATCTGCCGTAGTTAAAATACAATCTATCATATTGTTTTTTAATTTTTTTATTATATCTAAACTATCGGTATATAATACTCCACCCCTCAATTTATTTATATGTTTAAAAAATTCTTCCAAGTCTTTTTCTGATGGATCTATATAAGCAAATACAATAATTCCTTTCTTTGAAAAAGCTATTATTTCTCTATTCGTTTTGCTAACTAATTTGAATAATTTTTTTATATCTTTTATTATCCTAAGGGTTGGAGATTTAAATTTTGTCATATTTTCCATATGATCAAAAATACTTTCTCCACCTGAAAATTTCATGAGTGTAGCTTCTTGAAGTGGATTAGAACCATATCTCAACATTCCACCTATTTCAAAAAATTCATGATCAAATTTTTCAGAAGCAAAAAGTTCACTAAACACTTTATGAATATTTGAGTCATATTTAGATGTGGTATAAAATGCTTTTAAAGATAATTTTCTTCTATTATGTAAAGGTACATCTCCACATTCTTCAATAGATTCTATTATATCTTCATAATCTTCTGGATCAACAAGAGGTACAACATCTCTATAATTTTTTGCTGCAGCTCTTATCATTGCAAGTCCACCTATATCAATATAATTTAAAAGTTCTTTTTCTATAGTTGTATTTTTAGCGATTTCATCAAATGGATATAAATTAACTACAACAAGGTCTACTCTTTTTATACCTAAATTATCACATTGTTCTTCATGTTCTTTATTTCCAACTTCTCCAAGAATTCCTCCAAATAATTTAGGATGTAAACTTTTAACTCTGCCTCCCAATATTTCTGGAAAGTCAGTATATTCAGACATTTTAGTCACAGAAATTCCTATACTATTTAAATATTCAGCAGTTCCACCAGTAGATATTATTTCAACATCGTTTGCTTTAAGAAATTTTGCAAGTTTTTCTAATCCAGTTTTATCATATACTGAAATTATAGCTCTTTTTATATTCATAAAAATCCTCCCAAATATAATTCTTATAATATTATTTTACCACTCTATTTGTTAATATTCATTACAGAAAAATATTGTTAGAATTAATACATAATAAATTACCTTAACTTACATACATGTAAGTTTTAATTTCTAAATGTAATAACTTTAAATTTCTAAAATACATTAAAATTGTTAAAATATAAATGAACATTAAAAGGAGGTAATAATATGAAAAAAATAATTAAGAATTTTGATTTTTTTATATATATACTATTTAATCCAGAATTGATAGCAGAAGAACCAAAAGAAACCTCTTCCCCTTTAAATAAGTTAAAAAAATAAAGACATTTTGCATTTGCAAAATGTCTTTATTTTTAATATAATTTCAAATACTGGTCTATTTCCCAATCGGTAACATGAACTTTAAAACACTCGATTTCTTTTTCTTTAATACTTATGAAAGTCTTATATATATGTTCACCAATAATTTCTCTTACAAAATTATCTCTTTTTAATTCATTTAATGACTCCTTCAAAGAACCTGGCAATTTGCCGATTCCCAGGTCTATCTTTCTGTTATTATCCATTGAGTATATATCTTCAATAACAGGATCTGGAGGAGTTATTTTTTCTTCTATTCCTTTTAATCCACATCCAAATATTACAGCAAGTAAAAGATATGGGTTAGAAGTTGGATCTGGACTTCTTAATTCTGCTCTTGTTCCTTTACCTCTTGCTGCGGGAACTCTTATTAAAGCACTTCTATTCGAAACAGACCATGCTACATTAACAGGTGCTTCATATCCTGGTATTAATCTCTTATAAGAATTTATAGTAGGATTTGCAATTGCGGTAATAGCTGGTATATGTTTTATTACACCTCCAACAAAATACCTCAATTCCTGTGAAAGTTGATAATCTCCATCTTTATTGAAGAAAATATTTTTATCTTCTTTAAATAAACTTGTATTTGCATGCATTCCAGAACCATTCACCATAGGAAATGGTTTAGGCATAAATGTAGCGTGTAACCCTCTTATAAGAGCCATCGTTTTAACAACAAGTTTAAAAGTTTGTATGTTATCTGCTGTACTTATAAGATCATCATATTGAAAATCAATCTCATGTTGTGATGGTGCTACTTCATGATGAGAAGCTTCTACTTTTAATCCCATAACTTGTAAAGCATTCACTATTGATTTTCTTGTTTCTTCACCAAGATCTACTGGTAAAAGATCAAAATATCCTCCTTCATCCAAAAATTCAAGTTTAATTTGCTTGTTTTTTTCGTCTTTTGGTAAAAGAAAAAATTCGGGTTCAGGCCCACAATATCCTGTATAACCTTTTTCTTCAAGTTTTTTGACAACTTTTTTCAATATATATCTTGAATCCCCTTCAAAAGGTTTACCAGTAGTAGTATAAACATCACATATAAGTCTTCCAACTTTTCCCCTTTCAACTGTCCAAGGTAAAATAGTAAAAGTATTTAAATCAGGTTTTAATATCATATCAGATTCATCTATCCTTGCTAATCCCTCTATAGAAGAACCATCAAACATAGTTCCATCTTTTATAACTTGTTCAAGTCTTGAAGAAGGAACTTCAACGTTTTTTAGCATTCCATTAATATCTGTAACCTGAAGTCTTATAAATTTTATACCTTGACTTTTAACATATTCTAAAAGTTGTTCTTTCTCCATGCTTCACCATCCTTTATATAGATATTTTCCCCGGTGCCTTGGCAAACATTCTTGCTTTTTCAACATGTTTTAGTCCTAAAATATACCTTGTAAATCTCTCTATGCCAAGACCACATCCAGCAGATTCTTTTAGAAGTCCTTTTTTTGCGATTTTTAAATATTCTTCAAAACTTTTTTCTGAATTACCTTTTAATCTCATTCTACTTAATATTTGTTTATATTCATGTTCTCTCTCTCCTCCAGAGATTGCTTCACCAAATCCTTTTGGATATATTAAATCAAAATCTAAAAGATATTCTGGATCTTTTTTGTTTTGTTTATCATAAAATTCTCTATCTAATAAAGGTAAATCTATAAGCCAAAAAGGAGCTCCTTCTTTTTCTGAAAGAATTTTTTCATAATCTTTACCATATTTTTTTAAAGCTTCTTTTACTTTTATTTTTTTAAAATTCTTTTTTGGTACTTCTAAAGTTTCATTATACTTCTTGATAAGATTTGAATAGTTACATTTTATATAATCTATTGTTTCAATTATCAAATCCTCCATTATATCCATAATATCTTCTCTCTTAGCTTCTCTAACTTCCATATCAAGTTGTACAAATTCATAAAGATGCCTTCCACTTTCATATTTATCTTCAATTTCAAGTCTTATATTTGGAGACATACAGAATATCTTTTTATGTACAAGTGTACTAACTTGCTTATGAAGAATCATAGATTTCGTTATAGAATATTTTTGATCATAATATTCTATACTCGCATCAAAAATTTCATGATTTAATGGATCTGTTATTGGGGATATTATTACAGGAAGAATTTCTGTAAATCCTTTAGAATACATTACATCTCTTGTTTTCCTCAATATTACAGATTGAATAGTTAATAAATCAGAATAAAATTCATCACTGATATAAGTATCAACCAAATCAATAGTATCTACAACTCTCTCTTCTAATCTTTTCATAATTTTCCCTCCTAATTTAATAAAAAAAAACCGACGCTAATAAGCGTCGGTTAATTTTTATACGCAAAAAATCAGCGTAAAATCCCGACGCTGTTCATATTATTATTATTATTATTATTTAATTGTTGAATTAAAAAGTTATTTATTGAAATTGAAAGTTTTTTCATATTAATCACCTTTAATTAAGAATAATTGACTTTTTTGAATTAAAACCATTATATCAAAATAAAATTTATATGTCAAATATTATTTTTGCATAAAGTTTTCAAAAAAAGTATTTACAAAACTAAAAAAGAATGGTATAATATCTCTTGTTATGGCCCCATAGGATAACGGCCAGTCCATCGGATTCTCAGTCCGAGAGTCGGGGTTCGATTCCCCGTGGGGCTGCCATAAAACATACAAATAAGTGTTTGTTTGGAGCGAGTATATTATTACCCGCTCCATTTTTTTATTTATTCTTCTTCAATTATACTTATTTCTTTTAAAATTAAAATTTTTTTCTCATCTTGCTCTTTTTCATAAGCAATCACATGTATTCTCTGTTCTGAAACTAAATCTTTTATATTATTCCCAAAATCATTCAAAACTACAGCTATTTTTTCTGTAGGGTTATTTTCTTCATTAGTCGATACTATATATTCTAAAACTAATTCATAATAACCCAATTCATTTGGTTTTTCAGAAATACTCAAGATTTTCCCTTCAAATTCAAACTCTCCATTCTCATTTTTTGTTGCTTGCAATTCTGAGTTCATTTGATAATCAAACTCAAAATCTTTTGGTGATTCTTCTAATGGATCATTTTTAGTACTAAAAGTACCTGCAAAAATCAACATTCCTAAAGACATAAGGCATAAAAAAGTTGTAACTGTTTTTTTCATAGTAAACACCTCCATAAAATAATAAAATATAAGTTAAAAACATAATTATATTTTATTTACGAAGGCTTAAATTATTCTAAAATAAAGCTTAGATTTTAATAAAATTTAATTTAAAATAACCTTAAAATCAAAAAGGATACCAAAAATTTTTTAATAATGTATTTTTCAAGTATATTCCAACTATTATCATGCCAAAAGATATCATTAAAAATAAAAAGTCTATGATCGAAAAAGTTTTTTGATGATACCAAGTTCTTTTTTTATATCTTCCAAACCCCCTTAAATCCATAGCATTCGAAACAATTTCAACTCTGTTTAATGAAGATATTAAAAGAGGTATTAAAATAGTGACATAATTTTTTAATCTTTTGAATATCCCCGCATCTTTTTTATTAAAACAAACACCTCTTGCTTCTTGAGCATTTATTATATTTTTCATTTCATCTGTTACATCCGGTATATATCTTAAAGCTATATTAACTGCATAAGCTACTTTATATGGTATTCCTATTTTATTTAAGCTACTTGCAAATTCGCTTGGATGAGTTGTAAAAAGAAAAAGTAATGTAATTGGTAATATAGACAAATATTTTAAAGATAAAGTTAAAGAAAAAAATAGAGTTTCATAAGTTATATTTAAATTTCCAATTTCAAAAAAAGTACTATAAGTACCAGCAAGTTCAGACCCGTACTCTGGAGTTATAAGTAAGAGAAATATAGAATTAAATATAGTAAAAATAACAACAAACCAAATTAAAGTTTTTATCTTTTTAAAAGGTATTTGTGCCATTTTTAATAATATAAACCCTATAATTATCATACTCAAAAAGACTCTTAAGTCCATAAATAAAAATATAAAAACAGTCCAACATATTAAGAGCAAAAGTTTTACAGCACCATTTAAATTATGTATAAAAGAAGTTTTTTCTATATATAAAGATCCGGTTCTATTCATTTAAATCACCACTTAAATCTCTTGATATAAAAGAATTTATAAAGTTTTTCGAATTTTTTATACCACATATTTTTGCAAGTTTAGTTAAAGATGTTTCTTTTAAATTTGATTTTTCAATTATTTCTTCATTTGATAATATATTATATACCGTATCTTCTTTTAAAATTTCACCTTCACATAAAACAAGAGATCTATCAGAATATTCAAGGGCGAGGTGCATATCATGTGTTATTATTATTATGCTTTTTTCTGACATTTTCAATTCATTAATAAAACTCATAAAATCACGATAATTTTTATAATCTTGACCAGCGGTTGGTTCATCTAATATAATAATTTCAGGATTCATAACTAATATAGAAGCTATCGTTAATCTTTTCTTCTGTCCATAACTTAAAGCAGATACAGGCCAATTTCTATATTCATGTAAACCACATACTTTTAAAATATCATATACCTTTTCTTTTATATTTTTTTCATTTTCTTTAAAATTTCTAAGACCGAATGCTATTTCATCGAATATTTGAGTTTGAGTTATCATATGATTTGGATTTTGCATAACATATCCTATTTTCATTGCTCTTTCTCTAATAGTCCATTTATTTATATTTTCTTCTTTATAATATATATCTCCTTTTTGATGTTTTAATATTCCTGTTAAAACTTTCATCATTGTAGATTTTCCAGATCCATTATTGCCCAAAACAGATAGTATTTCACCTTTTTTTAATTCAAAATTTATATTTTTTATTGTATAAGGAGAATCATCAAAATATTTAAAATATACATTTTTAAATTTTATTAAAGTTTCTGATTCATTTATATTATCAATATTTTTTTCATTATATTTAATATTATTTAAAATTTCTTTATACTTAATAGTATTTTTGATATCACTTATTTGATCTTCTTTTTTTATATTTATTCCTAATTTTTTTATAGCTTCAACATACAATGGTTCTCTTAAACCATTAGATATAATAAAATCTCCAGATAATAGATTATCTGGTGTATCATTTGCAACTATCTCACCATTATTCATAACAATCATTCTATCAATATTATATTCCAAAACATCTTCTATTCTATGTTCTATTATAATTATAGTTTTTGAAGTTTTTTCATGTATTTCATTTATTATTTCCATGGCTCTTTTGCCACTGGCTGGATCTAAATTTGCAAGAGGTTCATCAAATAATAAAATCTCTGAATCAGATGCAAGTATTCCTGCCATTGATACTCTTTGTTTTTGACCTCCGCTTAAATTATGAGGAGTTTCATTTATAAAATTTATCATATCTACAGATAAAAGAGCTTTTTTAACAGATTCAAGCATTTCATTTTGTTCAACTTTATTGTTTTCATAAGTAAAAGCTACATCTTCTCCAACACTTAAACCAACAAATTGTGCATCTTGATCTTGTAATATGGTTCCAACATATTCACTTATTTTGAATATACTTTCTTTATGAGGAATTATATCTTTTATCTTTAAATTACCTTTGATATTTCCTTTATAAGAAAAAGGAATTAAGCCATTTATACAATGTGCTAAAGTGGATTTGCCGGATCCGCTAGGTCCGGCAATTAAAACTTTTTCACCTTTTTCTATAATTAAATTTATATTTTTTAAAGTATTTTCTTTAACTCCCAGATACTGGAAATAAAAATTTTCAAATTTTATAATTTCCAATTAAAAAACCTCCGATTATTCTTTTTCCAAACTTCCTTTTGAATTTCTTTTTGCCAAAGCAATTATAGCAGGAATTCCAACCACTGCGATAACAACAAAGTTAGAAATATTTGCTAAAATTATTTGAAGCCATACTTTATCAGCTGGTTCACCATACAAGAAAACATCTCCCAAATAAGAAACTACACTTCCAGCTAATATTCCAAAAATTGAATATAAATACATTTTAATTATATGTGATTTATTAATTTGGCCTGTTTTAACACTAAAAGATTTATTTAAGAATATAAATCCTGCAAATAATCCTATCATTGCTGACATAAAAACCCAACTCCACCAAACCGAACCATACATAAGTGCATCATTTAAAGCATGACCTATAAATCCTACAAGAAAACCAACTATTGGTCCATATATTGCACCAAATATAACTAATAATGCTATAGCAATTCTAAAAGATGTATTAGGTCCTATTGGTATTGATAAAAAAGACACAGCTGCAAATAAAGCCGCTCCTATCCCAATAGCAACAACATCTTTTGTACTTATAGAAGCTTTTTTTCCTTTACTTTTTGCAAAAATATAAACTCCCAAACAAATCAAAACAACTATTATCAAAGATATTAATCCCTGCATAGTAGCTAATGATTTAAAAAATCCCATAAAAATCCCTCCTAATGTTTTTTACATCCACCAAGATGTTTTAATATTTTGCCTAAAAAGTTAATATTATATCTCTCAAAAAAAATAAAGTACACCAGTCAATACTGATAGATTTATCAGTATTCTGGTGTATTTTGCTCATCAGTTTATTTTTTATATAATATCTTTTTAACAAAAGATATTATACATCATTTGAAATATTAATTCAAGATATAATAATATATAATATATTCGATATAATCTTAAATATTAAAAAATAATATAAAAAAATATAGATATAAAATGTGAAAAACTTCCAAATAATACAAAAATATGCCATACTGCATGATGATATTTAAATTTTCTCCAAATATAGAATATAGTTCCGATAGTATACAATATTCCTCCAATTACTAACCAAATAAAACCCCAAAATGGTAAGTTTAAAAAGATTTGTTTTATTCCTATAATTATGATCCAGCCCATTAATATATAAATGAATGTACTAAGCATTACATGTTTTTTTAAAAAAAAGATTTTAAAAAGTATTCCTAATACTGCCATACCCCATACTATCCCAAATATTGTCCAACCTAAAGGTCCTCTTAATGTAACTAATGTATAAGGTGTATAAGTTCCTGCAATTAATAAATATATTGATATATGATCAAAAATTTCAAAAATATGTTTTGCTTTTCTATTAGTGAGAGCATGATATAAAGTAGAAGAAGTATACATAATTAGTAATGTAGACCCAAAAATAGTTGTACTAACAATTTTCCAAGGATCTCCTTTAATGGATGAAAAAACAATCATTAAAACTAAAGCTGCCAATGAAAATAAAATTCCAATTCCATGAATTATTGAATTTGCTATTTCTTCGCCTTTGGTAAATTTTTCATAATTATCAAAATCAAACATATTTGCCTCCCAATTATAAATTTATTTCTTATTTATTATATCAAAATAATTTATAATATTTTTAATATAAAAATGACAAGTTTGGACAGATTTTTAATTTAAAACTAATATATAATGGAGATGATCTTGTGAAAAAGAGTACTCAAATAGATTGGAATAAAAAAAGATGGGGTGTATGTATGAGTATTCCTAAAAAAATTAAAGAAGATTTTGGATTGAAATATTATGAAACTCCTGGTGGAATGTATGCTATTTTAACCCATCAAGGTTCTTATGAAGAAATTGGAAATATCTGGGATAAATGGAGAAAAGAATGGCTTCCAAATAGTGGATGGAAGTTTGATTCAAATAGACCTTCTTTTGAATGGTATCAAAATAGTTTTACACAAGTTCAACCTGAACTATTAATAACTTATCTATGTGATCCTGTTATTAAAGTAGAGTTATAAAAAATATTTTATCATAAATTAGAAGTTAATATATATCTGTTTATAGAGACGCCATAAGCGTCTCTTTTTTAATTAAATAATAATATTTTTTTCATTTTATTAAATATTAGCAATTTATATCATCAAAAAATTTAATATATTTTAATATCAATATAAATTTAAAACATAAAACTTAAACTTGACTTTATATGTCAGAAATAGAATTATTATATCATATGATTGTACTATATATTGTACAATTTTTTCTCAAATCATATAGTGGGAGGGTAAAGTATGTTTGAAGAATGGAAAGGTTTTAAAGGCGATTTATGGAAAAAAGAAATTAATGTGAGAGATTTTATTCAGAATAATTATACTGAATATACCGGGGATGAAAAATTTCTTGCAGAAGCAACAGAAAATTCAAAGAAACTTTGGAATAAATTATCTGAAATGTTTAAAGTTGAGAATGAAAAAGGTATATATGATGCAGAAACATCAGAACCATCACAAATAGACAATTATGATCCAGGTTATATTGAAAAAGAAATCGAAAAAATAGTTGGTGTTCAAACAGATAAACCATTAAAAAGAGCAATTTTCCCAAATGGTGGACTTAGAATGGTAAAACAATCACTTGAAGCATATGGTTATACTCTCGATGAAACCACTGAAAAAATATATACTAAGTACAGAAAATCACATAATGATGGTGTATTTTCTGCTTATACAGATGAAATAAGAGCTTGTAGAAGATCTGGTATTGTTACAGGATTACCAGATGCATATGGTAGAGGTAGAATTATTGGTGACTATAGAAGAGTTGCTTTATATGGTGTAGACAAATTAATAGAAGAAAAGAAATTTTTACTTTCAGAGAAATATAATAAATATGATATGGATGAAGAATTAATATTAAAAAGAGAAGAATTTTCAGAACAAATAAAAGCTTTGAATGCTTTAAAAAATATGGCTTTATCTTATGGTTTTGATATTTCAAAACCAGCTAATAATTCAAAAGAAGCTATTCAATGGACTTATTTTGGATATCTTGCAGCTGTTAAAGAACAAAATGGAGCCGCAATGTCTTTAGGTAGAGTTTCTACTTTTTTAGATATTTATATAAAGAGAGATCTTGATGATGGAATAATAGATGAAAAAACAGCTCAAGAATATATAGATCATTTTGTAATGAAATTGAGAATTGTTAGATTTTTAAGGACCCCTTCTTATAATGAATTATTCTCAGGTGATCCAACTTGGGTTACAGAATCAATTGGTGGAATGGGTGTAGATGGTAGAAGTCTTGTAACAAAAACTTCTTTTAGATTTTTAAATACTTTATATAATTTAGGTTCTGCACCAGAGCCTAATATGACAATTTTATGGTCTGAACGTCTTCCAGAAAATTGGAAAAAGTATTGTACAAAAGTTTCAATAGATACTTCAGCTTTACAATATGAAAATGATGATTTAATGAGACCCGAATTTGGAGATGATTATGGTATAGCTTGTTGTGTTTCTCCAATGAAAATAGGTAAACAAATGCAATTTTTTGGTGCAAGAGTAAATCTTCCAAAAGCTTTATTATATGCAATAAATGGAGGAAAAGATGAAAAAACAGGTGTGCAAGTTGCTCCAAAGTATGAACCTATAAATTCCGAATACTTAAATTATGAAGAAGTAAAAGAAAAACTTCAAAATATGTTGAAATGGTTAGCTGGAGTTTATGTTAAAGCATTAAATATAATTCATTTTATGCATGATAAATATTCCTATGAAGCAGTACAAATGGCTTTACATGATGCTGAAGTTATAAGAACAGAAGCATTCGGTATTGCAGGATTATCTATAATAGCTGATTCTCTTGCTGCAATTAAAAATGCTAAGGTAAAAGTAATAAGAAATGATGTTGGTCTTGCTATCGATTATAAAATAGAAGGTGAATATGTAGCTTTTGGAAATAATGAAGATGAAACTGATAATATTGCAGTTGAAACTGTAGAATATTTTATGAATGAACTTAGAAAACATAAGATGTATAGAAACGCAGTACCTACTCAATCAATTTTAACAATAACTTCAAATGTAGTTTATGGTAAAAAAACTGGAAGTACTCCTGATGGAAGAAAAGCTGGTGAACCTTTTGCACCAGGCGCAAATCCTATGCATGGTAGAGATAAAAGAGGAGCTATTGCTTCATTATCTTCTGTTGCAAAACTTCCGTTTGAACATGCAAATGATGGAATTTCATATACTTTTGCAATTACTCCATCAACTTTGGGAAAAACAGATGAAGAAAGACAAAAAAACTTAATTTCATTATTAGATGGATATTTCACACCTAATGGTGGTCAGCATTTAAATGTAAATGTTTTTAATAGAAATCTTTTAATAGATGCTATGGAACATCCAGAAAATTATCCTCAATTAACTATTAGAGTTTCAGGTTATGCCGTTAATTTTGTAAAACTTACTAAAGAACAACAACTAGATGTTATAAACAGAACAATAGCAGAAAGAATTTAAAATAATAACTGTCGTAATATAAAAAATAATTACGGCAGTTTTTTGTTAGAAGGTGATTTACTTTGAATAGACTAATTGGAGAATTACATTCTTTTGAATCTTGTGGAACTGTAGACGGACCTGGGTTAAGATTTGTAATTTTCATGCAAGGTTGTCCTTTGAGATGTAAATTTTGTCATAATCCAGATACTTGGAATATAAAAGAAGCTAAATATCATAGATCACCAGAATTTGTGGTAAATCATGTTTTAAAGTACAAAAGCTTTATAAAAAATGGAGGAGTTACAATAACAGGCGGAGAACCTTTTATGCAAATAGATTTTTTAAAAGAAATTTTAAAAAGATTTAAACAAGAAGGATTGCATACTGCTGTAGATACTTCAGGATATATATTCAATGATAAGGTTAAAGATGTTTTAAAATATGTAGATTTAGTACTTCTTGATATTAAAGCTATAGATGAAAAAATATATAAAAATATAACAGGAGTTGAATTAAAACCTACTTTAGAATTTGCAAAATATTTATCAGAAATAAATAAACCTACTTGGATAAGACATGTTTTAGTTCCAACTTTGAATGATAAAGAATCATTATTAAATGATCTTGCTGATTTCATAAAAGAACTTAAAAATGTTGAAAAAGTAGAAATACTTCCTTTTCATAAAATGGGAGAATATAAATGGCAAAATTTAGGATTAAAATACGAATTGTCAGATGTTTTACCACCAGATAATAATAAATTAAGAAAAGTCAAAGATATTTTTATTAGTAAAGGTATTATTGTTTGACTATATAAATTAATTATGATATAATAATTTAATAAAAAATATATAAGGTGATCTATATGATTAATAATATTAAAAATTTTAATATCGTTTTATCCTCCAACTTACAGCATCGTTTTGATAGCTGTGAGTTTGTTAATTTATTTTAACAAATTTCAAATATCTAAAATGATGCTATTTTTATAGCATCATTTTTTTTTATAAAAGGAGATGGTAACAGTGTTAGACATAAAATTTATACGAGAGAACCCGAAAGAGGTAAAAGAAATTTGTAATAAAAGAAATATAAATCTCAATATTGATGAATTGATATCTTTAGATAATGAATTCAGAAATATAAAAAAAAGAATTGATGATTTGAGACAATTAAAAAATAGTTTAAATGGTCCCAAAAATTCACAAAAAATAAAAGTTTTAAAAGAGGATTTAAAAAAATTAGAATTAAAATTTAAATCTATAACAAATAAAAGGAATTATTATTTAGATAGAATCCCTAATATTCTTTCAGATGATGTCCCCATTGGTTTAGATGAAAAAGATAATATAGAAATTTATAAATATAATGAAAAAAAAATTTTTAATTTTATACCTTTAATACATGATGAATTATGTGTAAAAAAAGATATTCTTGATATTAAACAAGGTTCAAAAGTTTCTGGTAATGGTTTTTATTATTGGAAAAATAAAGGAGCAATCGTTTTAAGGGCATTAATTAATTATGCCATAGATTTTTTATTAGAAAAAAATTTTGAATTGATGTTTACTCCAATATTAACAAGAAAAAAAAGTCTTTATGGTACAGGATTTATACCTTTCATTTCTGATGAAAATTATAAAATAGAAGATGAAGATTTAAATTTGATTGGAACTTCTGAACAAACGCTCATTTCTTATAATATGGATAAATTATTAAAAGAAAAAGATTTACCTATTTTATATACAGCTTATACTCCATGTTTTAGAACTGAATCAGGTTCTTATGGAAAAGAAAGTAGAGGTATATTTAGAGTACATCAATTTAATAAAGTAGAACAAATTTGTTTTTGTAAACCAGAAGATTCAGAAAAATATTTTGATTTCTTAATCAAAAATTCAATTGATTTTATGAAAAGTCTTGATTTACATTTTAGAGTTGTAAATGTTTGTAGTGGAGATTTAGGAGCTCCTGCTTTTAAAAAATATGATATAGAATCTTGGTTTCCAGGTTTTAAAGCATATAGAGAAACTCACTCTGGTTCTAATATATTAGATTTTCAAAGTAGAAGACTTAATATCAAATACTTAAAAAATGATTTATTTATTTATCCACATACATTAAATTGTACTCTTGTAACTGATAGAACTTTATTAGCTATAATTGAACAAAATCAAACTGAAGATGGTAGAATATTAGTACCAGAACCTTTAAAGAAATATTTAAATTTTAATTATTTTTAATGGAGGGATTTTATGACTTTAGAAATATCTGTTGATCTTTTAGAATCGGCAATAATTGCTAATAATGCTGGAGTTGATAGAATAGAATTATGTTCGGATTTAAGTCTTGGTGGAACTACTCCATCATATGGTCTGATGAAAAAAGCCAGAAAATTGATAGATATAGAACTATATCCAATAATAAGACCTCGTGCTGGAGATTTTCTTTATAATAAATTTGAATTTGATACTATTAAAGAAGATGTTATCTTAGCAAAAGATCTTGAAATGGATGGTGTAGTGATTGGATTTTTAGATAAATTTGGTAATATAGATAAGCTTAAAACTAAACAAATTTTAGAATTGGCTTATCCATTAAAAGTAACTTTTCATAGAGCAATAGATAGATCTAAAGATATTTTAAAATCTATAGATGATTTAATAGATGTTGGAGTAGATAGAGTTCTTACTTCCGCTGGGAAAGATAAAGCTTATGATGATTTAAAAATGATGGAACAAATAGTTAAAAGAGCTAATAATAAAATTAAAATTATGGCTGGAAGTGGTATTTCAGAAGAAAATATACTTTCTATATTAAACACTGGTGTTGATGATATTCATATGTCAGCAAAAAAAATATTTGAATCAAATATGATATTTAAAAAAGAAGCTTTAATTGGATACATGGATGATGATAAAATTTTTAAAACTGATTTAAACAAAATTAAAAATATAAAAAATATTATAAAATCCGCATAGTTTAATACTATGCGGATTTTTATATTTCATGTTTTTATTCTTCATCTGCTGTATTTGGTATTACACATATAAATTCTAAATCTGTTTTTCCAACATTTTTAAATTGATGCTCTATTTCTGGTGGAACAAAAACATAACTTCCTTCTTCCACAACAATATACTCTTCACCATTAAATACTTCTGCTTTTCCTTTTACTATAAAAACCTCATGTTCCCAATTATGACTATGTTTAGGTGAATGTCCACCAGGTTTAACAGTAAAAAGTCTCATAACAAAATTCGGTGCTTCTTGTTTACTTCCTATGAGTATTCTTTTTTCAACATTTTTAACGGTTTCATTGTTTATTAGTATTGGGGCAACATTTTTTGCATTATCTGTAATAACTTTTTTCATAATTTTTCACCCCTTTAAAATGTTATTGTGATATGAGAACAACTTTTCTGTAAGGTTCTAACCCAACAGATTTAGTTTTTATTTCTGGATGGTTTTTTCTTATATATTCATGTACAGTCTTTCTCTCAAATGAAAACATTGGAGCAAGCTCTACTTCATTTTTTTGTTTTTTTACTTTTAATGCAGCTTGTTCTGCTATTTCTTCTATTTTCCTTCTTCTCTTTTTTCTATATTCACCAATATCGAGTTTTATATCTACTTTAGTATCTGTCATTCTATTTATATATATCATTATTAAATGTTGTAATGCGCCTAATGTTCTACCATGTTTTCCTATGAGTTTACCAAGTCCATCACCATCTAAATATATAACAATAGTTTTTCCAAATACTTTTATATTGGTCTTTATATCTTCATCAAAATGAATTAATACTTCTGATAAAAATTCTTTTATTTTATTGACTAAAAAGTTTTCATTTATAAAAGCGTCTATAATTATAGGTTTACTTCCTATTCCAAATAAAAAACCTTTACTTGATTCTTGTATAACTTTATAGGATATTTCATTCTTTTCAACCCCAAATTCTAATTGCGCTTTTTCTAAAGCTTCTTCTAGGTTTTTAGATGTAAATTGCTGTGACTTTATTTTAATCATTAAATTCACCTCCTAACAGGTTTAGGGCCGAGTCCAAATAGTTCTCTAACAGATATTCCTTTTATACCATGTCTCTTATTATTATAGAAAGTCATAAGAACTTGAATAGAAGCATTTGTAGCATAGTAAAGGAATACACCTGCTGGCAAATTAGCAAGGAATATAGGGAATATAACTGACATACCTATAGATTGCCAAGCCATCTTTGAATTTTGAGAACTTAAAAGTGCGTTTAAAATATATGCTATTAATGATATAACTATTAATAGTAAGTTTGTTACAAAACCACCTTCTGAAAGATCATTCCAAATTAAGAATTTTGGATTATATGCAAAACTTTCTCCAAAATATTGTATAGTCTGCCAAAGTATTAAAAAGACTGGCAATTGTATCAATGCTGGCAAACATCCTCCAGCTGGATTAATTCCTTTTTCTCTATAAAGTTTCATCATTTCTTCTTGTTGTTTTTGAGGATTGGAATATTTCTTTTTCAATTTATCTACTTCTGGTTGAATTTCTCTCATTTGAACCATAGACTTTGTTTGTTTATGATATAAAGGATACAATACTAATCTTATTATAACTGTAAATATTATTATAGCCCAACCAAAATTTCCAGTTATATTATAAAGCCACCATAAAAATTCAACAAACCAATAAAAAATAGATGATAACCAACCTAATGCTCCAACTTCTTTTAACATGGTTTTTATGTCGTTATAAGTATTTTCAGAAAAGGTTTCTTTTACAAAAGTCCTTTTAAATGGTCCCATATAAATTTTTGCATTTGTTTTCCCCTGTGTATAAAAACTTAAATTATTTTCAATTTTAGATGGTGCATCAATTGCAAATAAAGCTTTAAACTTCTTACCAGTATCTGGTAATTTTTCTATATAAGAAATCATTCTTGAATCCATAATTCTTATTCCAGGTTGATAAGAAATTGTAGGAATTTTTACATATCCCTCTAAATTATTTAGTTCTAAATCAAAATGAAAGTTTGGATCATTATAAAATCTATAAGTTTTAACTCCTGTATTTCCATAAAAATAAGATACTTCTATAAATTTTTCATCTGCATCGATTCTGTAACTATAATTATCTGGCAAAATTTCTTCTTGAGTTTCCGGATCAATAATATCGAATGAATCATTTAAATATTCATAAATAGTATTGAATTTTTTTATTTTAAATTCTACAACGGAAACATTTTTCATATGCCCTAATTTGTCAAGTTCAATATTCATAAGTTTCATATCAATCTTCAAAGAATTATCGGTCGCATTCTCAGTAACATCTATAGATGGTAAAGCAAATGCAAAAATACTTAGGACCAAAAGTCCTATTATTAATAAATACTTTTTCAATTCAAGCACCCCTTCTGGTCTTATTGTTATCATTTACTTTGCTTAAAAAGAACGAAAATTTTACTGGCACTGGATCTTCACCACCAGGATTAAAAGGATGACATCTTAAAATACGTCTGAGACCGAGATATAACCCTTTAAAAACACCAAACCTTTCCACAGCAGTATATGTGTAAGTGGAACATGTTGGTGTAAACCTACAGGTTGGAGGTTTTAAAGGGGATATGATTTTTCTATAAAAATCTATGAGCGCGAGTACTATAAATTTCATTTTATCTTACCCACAACATTAAAAATCATATTTTCAATATCATGATAATTTACATTTTTAAAACAATCAGATAATCCTTTTCTTGGTATAAATAAAATATCATAGCCAAATGGAAAATCTTCTTTGTTTTTTCTGTAAACTTCCTTTATATATCTTCTAACTTTATTTCTGAGATGAGCTTTCCCAAATTTTTTTTTGACTGATATTCCAATTCTACAATGATCAAGTCCATTCTCTTTGTAAACGAGAACAAAATATGAAGAAACTGCTCTTCCCTTATCGTTAAAAAGATTCTTGAAATCTCTTCTTAGTCTCAGACGTTCATTTTTGTATAATCTTTGAGTGTTCATCCTTAAACTGCTAATCTTTTTCTTCCTTTAGCTCTTCTTCTTCTCAATACACTACTACCAGCTTTTGTTCTTTTTCTAACTAAGAAACCGTGTGTTCTCTTTCTTTTTATTCTTGATGGCTGATATGTTCTTTTCAATGTACTTACCTCCCTTTATATATTCTACAAAATTTAGATTTTTCTCAACATTAATTATAAACATAAAAATGTTTTAATGTCAATAAATATAAGTAACAATAATGATTTGAAATAAACATCAAACCAAATTATTATATCACATTATACCGTAAAAAGTATAGAAAAAATTTATTGTTTTTCTGTTAAAAGTATGTATGAAAAGCGTCTCAATAGAAAGATATTTTTAACATAAAGATTTAATAACAATAATAATAACAAAACTTAATTTAATTTATATATTATATAATAATGTTATATAATAATATTAGGAGCGTGTTTTTTATGAAAGCAAGTTATGAGTGTTTAAACTGTGTCGCCAAAAATGGACTTAATTTAATCAATAAAGTAAAAAAAATAAATGATTATACTGAAGAAGAGCTATTTAATGCTTATAAAGATATTTTAAAAAGTGTTGTAGATAATTCTTTTTATGGTTTAAAACCCATTGAAATATCTTTAAATATGTATGATAAATTTTATGAGTTATTTGGGAAAAGGGATTATTATGAAAATGAAAAAACTAATTCTAATCAAATTTTTCTTGAAATGTATGATGATTTATTAGAATTTTGTAGAAATAGTAAAAATCCTATAAAACTTGCCACAAAATTATCTGCAGTGGGAAATCTTATAGATTATGGCATAAAAAATTCTTTTGGAGAACTAGAGTGGGAAATAGAAAATTTAACAAAAAACAGAGAATTTAGTATTAATGATTTTGATATTTTAGATGAAAAATTAAAAAATGCAAATTCATTGCTATTTATTCATGATAATGCTGGCGAAATTGTACTTGACAAGATACTAATAAAGGTGATAAAAGATAAGTACCCAGATTTAATGATTCATTCAGCAGTCAGAAGTACTCCAATAATAAATGATGCTACTTTAAAAGATACAGAAGAGATAAATTTGAAAGAAGTTTCAATTCCAATTGAAAGTGGTTCTATATATCCTGGAACTATTTTATCTAATGTAAATACTGCTTTTAAAAATATTTTTGATAATTCAGATGTTATAATTTCAAAAGGACAAGGTAATTTTGAAGGACTTGAATTTGAAAATGGAAATATTTTTTATATATTAATGGCAAAATGCAAAACTATAGCAGATGTTCTTGGTGTTAATGTTGGTGAAATAGTATTAAAAAACCTTTAAATCTAACCGGGAGGGGATATAGGTGAAGAAAGTAGTAGGACTATTTATCATTTTATTAATCGCATTATCTTTATTTGCTGAACCTGTTCAGTTGACTGTTCTCCATGTAAATGATACACATGGACATGTATGGTCTTTTGATAAAGATATCGGAGGATTTGCAAGAATTGCAACTATTGTTAATGATGTAAAAGCTGAAGTGGAGAAAAAGGGTGGCCATGTTTTATTTTTACATGCTGGTGATGTTAACACAGGTGTACCAGAATCAGATCAATTAGATGCTATACCAGATTTTGTAGCTTTACATTATATGGGTGCAGATGCAATGGTTCTTGGTAATCATGAATTTGACATTCCTCTTAACACTTTAAAAATGCAACAGAGATATGCAGGATTTCCTTTTTTAAGTGCTAATTTTGTAGATAAAAATTTATATCCTATTTTTGATCCTTATATAGTTAAAGATTTTGGAGATTTAAAAGTTGGTATTATCGGCTTAACAACAGAACAAACAACTGTATTAGAATCTCTTTATCTTGAAAATAATATGTTTTCAAGTGCTTATGAAGCTTTAAATGATTATATGCCTGTTCTTAAAGAAAAATCAGATATTCAAATAGTTTTGAGCCATTTAGGTTATTATAGTGGTAATAAACCTAATCTTCCAGTTGGCTATACAACATCAAATGAAATTGCATTGAATAGAAATGATATAGCTTTGATAGTTGATGGTCATTCTCATACTTTATTGGAAAATCCTGAAATGATAAACAATACCATATTAACTCAGTCAGGAGAATGGGGAAAATATGTTGGAAGAGTTGATATGTGGATAGAAGATGGAAGAGTAATCGATTGGAAAGCTCAGCAGATACCTGTAAATTCACAGATAAAAGAAGATCCTTTTATAAAGATGATAGCAGATATGTATTATAATATGGGTGCTGAAAAATTGAATGAAAAAGTTGGAGTAACTAATGTATATCTTGATGGTGAAAGAAATCATGTTAGAAGTGGAGAAACCAATTTAGGTCATTTAATTGTTGATTCTATGGTATGGAAAACAGATTCAGATTTTGGTTTTATGAATGGTGGAGGTATAAGAGCTTCCATTGATAAAGGTGATATTTCTTATAGGGATATATTAACAGTTCTTCCTTTTGGAAATACAGTTTATGTTATGAAATTAAATGGAAATACAGTAAAAGAAGTATTAGATTTTGCAGCAACAATACCAGATGGTCAAGGTGCAAAATTACATGTTTCAGGTGTAACCTTTGAAATAGTAGATGGAAAAGCTAATAATATAATGATAAATGGAGAACCTCTCGATATCAACAAAGTATATAATGTAGCAACAAATAATTATTTAGCATCTGGTGGAGATGGCTATAAAATGTTAAAGGGTTTAAATGGTTATGATACAGGTTTTGTAGCTGCAGATGTTTTAAAAGAATATATAATGCATTTAGGAACTATAGAAAATTCTAATATTGAAAAAAGAATTATTGTAAAAAATTAATATGTTCGAATAGGAGACATTTATAAAATGTCTCCTATTTTTTTAGGTCAATTAATATTACTTTTGAGATGCCCAATCTGCTGGATAGGTAACATATAGAAATTTGGCGTAATCTGGCACACAAAATTGTATTGATGATCCTTTAGGTATAAATATTACATTTCCGGCACTGGCCTTAACTTTTTTGCCGTTTATATTGATTTCAAGTGTACCTTCTATTATATAATCAACCTCATCATATTCTAAAGTCCAATCGAATGTTGTCTCTTTCATTTCCATTAAACCTGCTCCAAGTCTTGGACTTTCTTCTAATGTTAATATGTCTTTTAAATAAACTTGATCTCCTTCTTTTCCAGTATCAAATTTTTCTGGTTTAACTGTATTCATATCAACAGAAAGAATTCCTGACAAAGGTTCTATATTTTTCTTTATTTCTGAATTATTTTTTAATCCTTCTGTTAAAATTTCTCTAACTATATTTTCTATAATTTCTTTATTTATTTCCATTTTAACAACTCCTTATTCTTTTACAAGAGAACTTCTTGAAGCTATAAAACAAGCTAAAACAACTGCAGTAATTCCACCAACAAGTTTTCCAACAATCATAGGAAATATCATACCCTTCTCTACACCGGCTGTAAAACCTAAATGGTCTCCAAACACAAAAGATGCACTAACCGCAAAAGCTACATTTATTACTTTTCCTCTTGCATTCATATCTTTCATCATACCGAACATAGGAATGTTATTAGCAAGCGTTGCAACCATACCAGCAGCAGCTATTTCATTCATTCCCAAAGTTTTTCCTAATTTCATTAAAGGTTTTTTAAATACTTTAGTTATAACATATACCATAGGAAATGCTCCAGCAAGTACTATTGCTATATCTCCCACTACTTTTATACCTTCAGATATTGGTTTCATTCCAGGTATTATAACAAGACCTGTTAATGTTTCTATAATTATAGCAGCAAGACCAAGAGTTATTATTATAACTACTATTTTTCCAAAAACATTGAAACCTTTTATCATTTTTTCAGGGATTAATTTTAATCCAATTGCTATTAAAACAGCAAATATTATTATAGGTACTAAATTTCTTAAAATCATTATTATACTGTATCCAGCAACGAGTCCACCAACTAAAGTTCCAATTGGTATAGTTATTATACCTGCTAAAACTCCAGTAGCAAGATATTTATGATCTTCTTTTTTTATTATTCCCAATGCAACAGGTATTGTAAAAACAATAGTTGGTCCCATCATAGATCCAAGAATTATTCCAGCAAACTTTCCTGCTTCTTCTGTTAAAGCAAGTTCCATAGCTAATGGATACCCACCCATATCACAAGCAAGCAATGTTGTTGCAAACATTGAAGGATCTGCTCCTAAAAATTTATAAACTGGTACTATAACTGGTTCTAATATATTTTTTAATACCGGTGCCAATGAAATAACTCCAACCATAGCAACTGTCAAAGCTCCCATAGCCATGAAACCTTCTTCAAACTTTTCACCCAAACCAAATTTGTTTCCCAAACATTTATCAATAGCTCCTAAAGCCATAAATACAACCATTATATCTATTATAATAGTATTTATTATTTCCATTTGTTTTCCTCCCCATTTTATAATTTACTTATTAATTCTGTATCAGGATTTGCTATTACACTTGTTTGTAATCTTTTTTTATCTATGCCCCCAAATATTGCCTGTTCTACAGAACTAAGATCTCCATTTATTATGAAATAGCATTTTCCACCTATCATAATCGATGGATTTAATTTTAGTAAATTTACATTATTATTTTTTAAAATTTTATTAAGACTATTAATACCTGTAACTATATCTAAAGATTCTACTATACCTATTGCACCATTTTTATATGTATCAAATTTATTTTTTAAGCCATCTATTAATTTTTGATGAGCATCTGAAATCAACAAATTCCCTATTAAATTTTTATGTCTTTTTATACTAATAATTGCATCGTTTACATTTTGAGTATCTGAACATATTATTATAATAAATTTCCCTGGACATTTTGTTTTACATTGTAATAGTTCAACATCATAATCTTTTAATAATTTGTCCGCTATTTCATAACCAAAAGCTATTGATCTCGTTTCTATTATTCCAATTGATTTAAACATAATATAATCACCTTTATTTTAATAATCCTTCATCCACTTCAAGGCTATCTATTATCCCAACAATTACTGCATCAATTGGTATATTTGTATTTTCAAGAGAATTCCTTGCCGAACTTCCTTTTGTTATTAGTACAGTATCCCCTATTCCAGCACCAATCATATCTGCTGCAACAAATTGATTATCTGTTTGAGTGTTACATTGTTTAACAACTAAAAATTTAAATCCATTTAATTTTTCATCTTTTCTCGTAGCCCATATATTTCCGATTACCTTTGCAATAATCATATTTTTTCCTCCTGACTTTTAGTCAGTCTTATTTTATGTATTCTTATATAATCTTTTGCAAGAGGAGTTATTATGGATTTATTTCCAATATTTATTTTCGATCCATTTTTTAATCCTAATTTTTTTAACTCATTTTCTGTTATTAATTTATTTTTTAAAATTATTGAATCTTCTTCTTTAACTTCATTTTTATATTTTGTATTAATGTTTATATTTTCTTTTATATCTATTTTTTCATCTAATATTATTATTCCGATATTTTTTATATTTTCAATATTTTGATTAAAAATTTTATATAAATTTGTGTTTTTAGTATTATTGAATTTTTTTAATTCTATATCTTCAGAAAATAAAAATATTTTTTTATCCTTCAGAAGAGATTTTAAAATTAAATCTTCTATTTCATTTATTATTATTCCATTGGCCAAATGTGAAATCATCTTTAAATCCATTTTTCCTAAATAAATTTCATCAAAATCTTTTAATTCAAGATCTTCAGAATAATGAATTATTTCATAATCTGTTAATAAATCATCTAAACTTTTAAATCCTTCATTTAAAACCAATAATTTCTTTTTATTTTTTAATTTTAATCTTTTAATTACCTCAACAGTTATTAATTCAACTAATTCTTTAGTATTCAAGTTTTTCCCCACCTTATAGCTACTTTTTTATAATTGCTAAAGTGTCTTTCTTGAATCCACATGCATTTGCTTCATCATAATCTATATGCATAAAAGTTTTATAATTATCACTAACTCTTATAACTACATCCTCAAATATTAAAGGTCTATTTGAAAAAATTTTTACATTTACTATTTCTTTATCTTTAACTCCATGTTTTTTAGCATCTTCTGGAGTCATATGAATATGTCTTTTAGCTATTATTAGTCCTTCTTTTATTTCTAATTCAGTTTTTTCTGTTTTTATCTTTATTGAACCAGAACCTTTTATATCTCCAGATTCTCTAATTGGAGCATTTAATCCCAATGGTCTAAGATCTGTTTTAGAAACTTCTACTTGAGTATTTTTTCTAACAGGTCCTAAAATAACAACATTTTCTATTTTTCCTTTTGGACCTATTAAGGTCACTCTTTCTTCACAAGCATATTGACCAGGCTGTGAAAGATCTTTAGTTTTTGTTAATTTATAATTTTTTCCAAATAATAACTCTAAATGTTCCTGAGATAGATGTACATGTCTTCCAGAAGCTTCTACTTTTATAAATAATTCATTTATAACCTTATCAGTTATTTTTTCTATAATTTTTTCCATTTAAAGTACACCTCTTAAATTTAATTATATTTTCCAGATAAATATTTAAACATCATTACATATAAGCAACTACTTAATCTATTTAAATATTTTATTATATCAAGTCTACTTATTTCATTTTCTGAATTAGAAAAAGCATTGTACGCACTTATTTCAGTTTCTCTTACAAGACTTCTAATAGAGTTTAAATATATTACATAATCTCCCATGGTATATTCAGGAAAAATATGCCCTATACCAAAATATTTTTTAGGATAATGTGACATTTCATGTATTTCTTCTTCATTTAAACCTATAAGGTTAAAATCTTTTAATTCTTCATCTAATACTTCTGCTCTTAAAATTTTTCTTACAAAAATAAGAACATCTTCTAAATCTTTTAATAGTTTTTCTTTTTTATTATTTTTACAATATACTTGAACTTCTAATATTTTAGATTCTAAACTATCTATTTTACCTCTAAAAATTATTCTTTTATGATTTTTTGGGACAAGATTATTACCAAATAATTGAGTAAGATGTTCAGGTTTTTCATCATAATAACCACCATATATATATTTAAACTTTGGTGTATTTTTTTTATTTTCTTTTTCATCTTTAAATACTTTATTCAATTCCTTTTCTCTAATGAGTTTTATTTTCTTACCATCTATTAACTCTTTAGCTGAAGGAGTTATTATAGTTTTATCATCTATTATTATTTTATCTTTGTTTTCTTTTATAATTTTTTTCACTTCATTTTCGGTTAATAAACTCATTATTTCACATCCTTATAAAATGGCTGTCTCAATTTTTTGTTTGAGACAGCCTTATAATTATTAACCTTGTACTTTAGGTAATATTGCGTCTACTTCAGAATGTGGCCTTGGAATTACATGTACAGATACTAATTCCCCAACTCTTTCTGCTGCTGCTGCTCCTGCATCAGTTGCTGCTTTAACGGCTCCTACATCACCTCTTACCATTACAGTTACTAATCCACCACCAACATGTTCTTTACCTACTAATGTTACATTAGCAGCTTTTACCATTGCATCTGCTGCCTCTATTGAACCTACCAATCCTCTTGTTTCTACCATACCTAATGCATTTGAACTTGGCATTTGTAAAACCTCCTTTGAGATGAATAATTAATTTAATTTATTTTTTCTTTTAATTTTTGTACTATTTTTTCAACTATTAAATTTACATAATCTTCAGAAATTGTATTATTGTTTTCATTTGAATCTTTATTTTCTTTTAAATCTTCAAGTTCACGTATTCCATATACTGCTCTTCTTATATTTATTAAGTTCATAGGTCCTATATTATCTGATGTAGCACTTCCTCCAACAGCACCACATCCAAGTGTTAATGCAGGAACTAAATTTGTTGTTCCTCCTATTCCACCCAATGAACCTGGAGTATTTATTAAAATTCTTGATACTGGTTTTTTCAATGCAAATTCTTTTATTATTTTTTCATTTTCACTATGAATTATCATTGTATGGCCAGCACCTTCATTGTATAAAACTTGAATACATCTGTCACATGCCGATTTCCAATCTTTTTCAACATAGAAAGCAAGTATTGGAGCTAATTTTTCTCTTGAATATGGATATTTAGGACCAACATTTTCTTCGTAGGCTATCAATACCTTTGTATTTTCAGGAATCTTTATTCCAGCAAGATCAGCTATAACTTGTGGACTTTTACCAACTATTTGAGGATTCATAGTTCCATTTGATCTCAAGATAAATTTAGACAATTTGTCTGCTTCTTCTTTTGTCATAAAATATGCACCTTGAGCTTTTAATTCTTTTACAACTTTTTCTTCAGTTTCTTTTTCTACAACAATGGATTGTTCAGAAGCACAAATAGTACCATTATCAAATGTTTTACTATCTATTATTCTTTTTACAGCTAATTTTATATTTGCAGATTTTTCAATAAAAGCTGGTCCATTTCCCGGTCCAACACCTATTGCAGGAGTACCCGAACTATAGGCAGCTTTTACCATAGCCGAACCACCTGTTGCAAGTATAAGAGAAACATCATCATGTTTCATCAATTCTGTAGTTCCTTGCATACTTGGAATACTTATACAAGAAATAGCATCTTCAGGCATTCCTGCTTTTAAAGCAGCTTCTTTTATAACTTTTACAGTTTCTAATATACATTTTTTAGCATTTGGATGTGGTGAAAAAACTATTGAATTTCCTGCTTTTAAAGCTATCATTGCTTTATAAATTGCAGTTGAAGTTGGATTTGTTGATGGAATTAATCCAGCTACAACTCCTACTGGTACAGCAATTTCTAATATTTTATTTTCTTTATCTTCATTTAAAATACCTACAGTTTTTAAATCTTTTATATTTTCATAAACCACTTTACTGGCAAATGTATTTTTTACTATTTTATCCTGATATTTTCCAAATCCAGTTTCTTCATGAGCCATTTTAGCCAATTTTTCTCTATTTGTATAACCAGCTTCTGAAATTGCTTTTACTATTTTATTTATCTGTTCTTGATTCATATTAGCAAGAATTTTTTGAGCTTCTTTTGCTTTTTTTACTAAATCTCTTACTTCTTGTATTGATAATAAGTCTTTATCCTGCAACATCATTTATTCCCCCTTTTATAATAACGGGATAATTCTTCTATTAATTTGTCTTTTCTTGCATACTTTATTTGTTTATTTGACATTGAACTTTTTATATTTCTTACCATTCTTCTAAGTTCTTCCACAGTTTTTGATTCAAGTTCTTCTTTTGTAAATATAATTTTATTATCTGTTTCTATTTTTGAAACTTCACTTTTTTCTTCTTTTATTATTTCTTTTTTTGATTCAGTATTTATTTTTTTATTTATTTCTAATATTTTTTTTAATGAATCATCTGGTTTAGCGATAACATGGCTTGATACATATACATTCAAATTTTTAGTTTTTTCTTCTGCAACATCTACAGCAGCTTTTATAGCTCCTACATCACCTGTTAATTTCACACATACTAAACCACCTCTTACCTTCTCACAGTCAATCAATTTAACATTTGCAGCTTTAAGTGCTGAATCGGCAGCTTCAATAGCACCCAAATATCCATATACTTCTATTAAACCCAAAGCATTCATTATTATTTAGCCTTAATAATTTGTAGGATTTTCTGCTACTTGTTGAACTGCTTGTGCAAATGCATCACATGCTGCCTTACATGCCGATTGACTTCCTGTTAATAATGCTCCACCAAAATTTGTTTCTGAAGGAGGTCCATATAATGTAGCCATTTTAACATCTGCCGCTTTTAATGCAGCATCTAATGCATACATTGCTTCAAGAGGTGGTGCTATTAAATAAGCTATAGGTTCTCCTTCTTGTATTCCAGCTGTCTCTGATAAAAATGATCCACTTCTCGATACGCAATGAGCATAATATGTAATTGAATCATCTTCATTTGCTGATATAAAATGTGCTCCACTTTCAATAAAATCTATCGCAGCATTCAATCCACTTCTTACTTCTGCTGGATTTGGTCCTGCTATAATACCTATAACTTCACCAGCAAGTTTAGTATTTGCATTCGCAGAACCACCATACATAGATTTAGCATAAACAACCTCAACATCTGCTGCTTTTGTTGCTTCATCTAAAGCAGTGTATGTAACATCATCTATATCAGCACTTATCAAACCTAAACTTTTATGATGAGATTTTAATTTTAACTCATTTGCAAGATCAGGACTTACATTTGATATTATTTTTGTACTCAATACTTTTGCATATAAAGCATCATTTTTCATAAGTTTACCTCCTAAGCTTTTAATTCAATTCCACTTGCTTTTTTCTCTAACATAGTTTTTATAAGCTCAGCAATATGAGCACCTGCTTCTACAGCAGAAGTACCACCTTTATGTATGTTAGATATAACTGTTCTTCTTGCTTCTGGCATGTTAACTTTAGCTTTGTATGCAATATAAGCACTCATACTTTCAGCAGTAACAAGCCCTGGCCTTTCTCCAACTAATAAACAAGTAACTTCTGCATTCGTTATTTCTGAAACATGATCCATAACTCCAACTCTACCAAGTTTTACAAAAAATGTAGTTCCAATATCTATATTAAAACCTTTTAGCCCCTGTACAATTGATGGAAGTATATCTTTTAAATTTGCTTCTATAGCTGAAGAACTTAATCCATCTGCAATTAATATCTGTACTGTTGGATTTATTTTACATTTTTCTTTTATCAGATCAATACCTTCTTCATTTATTTTCCTTCCTAAATCAGGTCTAGTTATATATTCATCTTTTGTTTTACACTTACTTTGAACTGTGAAAAGTCCCATTTCATTTAAAAACTCATCAGATACATAAGAAAAAACAGCATCTTGAGCTGCGGCATGATCTGCTCTAAATCTTAAAGAAGATAATGTCTTATATCTAACTCCTGCTCTTCCAACTCCTATTCTTGCTGGAGTATTTTGTTTCATTTTTAAATATCCTTCTCTATCAGCTGGATTTTCAACTAATAACTGAGTTTTTAAATCTGTTTCTGTTATATCTTCAATACAACCTTCTTCTATATTAGAATCAGATGTTATATTATTAGTTTGTTGTACTTTATTAATAACTTCTTCTTTTACTTTTTCTGTGTTACCTGAAGTCATTTCATTTAAAACTTGTTCAACTAATTTTTTTAATTCACTGCTTTCAAGTTGCATTTTCCCACCTCTTTATTTAAGAAATATTGAAGCATCTCCGGCAATTTCAGTTAATTTTCCATTATTCATAATACCCATTTTTTCTAACCAAATTTCAAATTCTTTAATAGGTTTTAATCCCAATAATTGTCTTAATGCTGCAGTTTCATGATAACCTGTACATTGATAGTTAAGCATTACATCATCTCCATGGGGAATACCCATAAAATAATTACAGCCTGCATTAGATAAAAGTACAGCAAGATTTTCTATATCATTTTGATCAGCTTTCATATGATTTGTATAACAAGCATCACAGCCCATAGATATACCTGTGAGTTTTCCCATAAAATGATCTTCAAGTCCAGCTCTTATAACCTGTTTACTATCATATAAATATTCAGGACCTATAAATCCAACAACTGTGTTAACAAGAAAAGGATCATATTTTTTTGCAAATCCATAACATCTCGCTTCCATAGTAACCTGATCTACTCCATTGTGAGCATCTGCTGATAACTCTGAACCTTGACCTGTTTCAAAATACATAACATTAGGTCCTGCTCCAGTACCCTCTTTTAATGCAAGTTGTCTTGCTTCTTCTATCATTTCTCCAGTTATCCCAAAAGCTTCATTCCCTTTTTGAGATCCAGCAATACTCTGAAATATAAGATCTGATGGTGCACCTTTTTTTATAGCTTCCATTTGTGTTGTTACATGAGCTAAAACACAATTTTGTGTTGGAATTTCCCATTTTTGTTTAAATTCTTCAAATTTTTTGAGTACTCTTGTAACACTTTCAACAGAATCATCAACTGGATTTAAACCTATAACAGCATCTCCAACTCCATAGCTTAATCCTTCCATCAATGATACTAATATTCCATCTGGATTATCTGTAGGATGATTTGGTTGTAATCTTGCAGATAATCTGCCTTTATATCCTATAGTTGTATTACAATGAGCAGTTATTTCTATCTTGTTCGCAGCATATATTAAATCAAGATTTGACATTAATTTTGCAACAGCCGCAACCATTTCACTTGTTATCCCTCTACTAGCTCTTCTTATCATTTCTCCAGTAGTATTTTCATCAAGTATCCATTCTCTAAATTCAGAGACTGTCTTATTTTTTAATTCAGCATATATTTTTTCATTTACTTGATCCTGAATTATTCTTGTAACTTCATCTTCTTCATATGGAACTGCTGGATTATTTCTCAAATCTTCTAAAGTCAATTCAGATAAAACTACTTTTGCTGCAACTCTTTCTTCTGAAGAATTAGCCGATATTCCTGCAAGCTTGTCTCCAGATTTTTCTTCATTAGCTTTAGCCATAACATCCATTATCGATTTAAAAGAATACGTATGACCAAATAATTTGGCTTTTAATTTCACTATAGTCACTCCTTCATTCATTTTTTATGAATTAAAAACTAAAGTTTTTATAACAACAGGCAATACTTTACCTTCGGCCAAAGGTTTACCAATATCTATATAATCTCCGTTTTCAACCTTTATTCCATCTATACAAATTAATTCTTTTTTATAATTTAATTTGCTATTTAGAGTTTGACCTAATACTTTTGCTATATCATTTTCTACTATTACTATTAATGGATAGCCCAAATCTAATAATTTTTTACTTCCATCTATTAGATTTTGTGCAAGATTTTGTATATCTACAAATTTTGTATATTCTTTTCCATTTATCGCTATAGCTATTTGTTGAAGAGAATTTTCATTTTCAAACCAAGAAATTTTCTTATTTATAACAGATATAAATTCTTTATTATCTAAAATTTCTTCATGTTTTTCAAGTTTTAATATAGGCACATTTTTTAATGGTAAAAGTTGCTCAGAATATGTTATTGTACTTCCAGATATATCAGTTGTATGTGTTCCAGCTCCTACAACAGTTGCTCTTATCGTTTCAACTGCTTGTCCAATATCTATATTTTTAAATAAATTAGATTCTTTTATAGCTTTCCCCAATATAATTCCAATATCTCCATATTTAAAAAGATCTTCATAGTTTTGATTGTATACATAATCAGCAACACCTCCAGAAAAGGTTATACAATCAACATTTATATCTTGTTTTATTCCTTTATTAGTTAAAATAAAGTCATAGTACGAACTCATTTCTTTTTTGTTTATAGATTGATAAAGTAAATCAACCATAATATTTATTATTTTTTTTAATTCTATTAAATCTATCTCTTGTCCAACTTTTAAATTTATATTTTCATTTTCTATTATTTTTTGTAACTTAGGTGAAATATATGTAATTTTTTTATAATTATCATATTTAATCAATCTTCCACCTATATCAAGACATCCAGTATCTAAAAGAATTCCATCATGAAAAGCAGCTAAATTTGTAGTTCCTCCACCTATATCGAGATTTACAACTGTATTTCTTTTTTTCTCTGATAAAATATCTGCTCCAGCACCTTTAGCTGCAATTATTGATTCTAAATCTGGTCCAGCTGTCGCAACTACAAAATCTCCTGCTAATCCACTAAGATTTTGTAAAACTTCATTTGCATTTTTTTTCCTTGCTGTTTCTCCAGTTATAATAACTGCACCAGTTTTTATATTTTCTGATTCATATCCAGCTTTTTTATATTCAATTTCAACTATTTCTCTTACCTTTTCACCATCAATTTCATTTTGATTTATCAAAGGTGTAAAGTATATATTACTTCTATAAACTATTTCTTTATCTACTATTTTTATTCTTGGAACTGTAAAATCAGAAGCCATATTTTCTATAGTTATTTCACTAAAAACAAGTTGCGTTGTAGAAGTTCCTATATCAATACCTGCACTTAAAAACTTTTCTTTCATTCAACGACACCTTCTTTTGAAAAATAAAAAGGCTTAAAACTATAAAAAATAGTTTTAAGCCTCATTGCTTTTTTTAATACATCATTGTATTTTATTATTTAATTTTTAAAATCAAACAAAACTTTCGTTCCATTTTTATCAGAATTTATTTTTATATTACCATAAAGTTTGTCTTTGACAAGACTCTCTACTATTGTAAAACCAAGACTATTTTTTTTCATATGATTTATATCAAAACCAATACCATTATCTATAATTGATATTGTAGAATATAAATCACCTCTTTCAATTTTTATATCTATTTGTCCTTTTTCTTTCCCTATAAAAGCATATTTTATACAATTTTGAAGTAATTCATTTATTATGAGAGCTATAGATGTTGATTTATCAGAGCTTATTTTGAAATCATCACCCATTAAATTTATTATAAGTTCTGCATTCGGATTTCTGTAAGCCCGCATAATACTTGTTTTTATGTTCTTTATAACCTCAAATATATAAAGTTCATCAAGACCTTCTTGAGAAAGTATTTCATGAGTAGCAGATATGCTTAAAATTCTATTCATACTTTCATTTAATGCATTTTTAGCTTCTTCGCTAACACATCTCCTTGATTGAAGTCTCAATAAACTGGCAATAGTTTGAAGATTATTTTTTACTCTATGATGTATTTCTTTTATTGCTACAGATTTTAGTATGAGTTCTTTTTCTTTTTCTTTCATATCCGTTATATCCTTAATCATTAGAATTAATTTGAAAGATTCTCTACTGGATATTATTTTTTTTATATTAAAAAAATATTTCCCATAATTTATCTCACTTTCTTGTATACAACCTTCATTTATTATATCTTTAAACTTCGAATCATCAAGAGAAACATTATCATATTTCATACCTATAAGGTTATCTCTGTACCCAAGTTTTAAATATAATTCTTCAGCTACTGAATTGGCAAATTTTAGTATTCCCTCTTCATCAAACATCATTATTATTTCATCAATATGATTTGTTATAGTACCATCATTTTCAGTCATATACAACAAAGTATCTGTAAGCTTTTCATAACTCTGTTCCAATACTTCCATATATTTATCTTTATTTATTTTCTCTGTTATATCTTTTTCTATGATTAAAACTCCTATTACTTTATCTTTATTTTTTATTGGGGCTACTGTTTGCCTTACACTAACTTCTTCTTGAGTTAGTGCTTTTATATCTTTGGTCGATATTCCAAGTTGTAAAGTCCTTAAAACTGCTGGTTCATTTTTTCTATAAGCTATTTCACCAATAACAGATCTGTTATACATTGATTTTGTATTTTTAGGCTTAGCTTGGGCTATCACTATAGCTTCATCATTATCTCTTGTCAAACTATCTATAAATACATCAGCATTTTCAATATCAGCTACTGCATCCATACATAAAGAATAGTTTTCTAATATTTTTATATCTTCTTCATCAAGGTCTGTATATTTTTTACATAATTCACATATTTTACTCTTCATAACTTATCACAATAGCCTCTGCTATATCTTTCATAGAACATCTTTTATTCATACTTAATGTTCTTATTCTTTCAAAAGCAGTTTTTTCAGATAAATTTTCTTTTTCCATTAGTATACCCTTTGCTTTTTCTATAATTTTTCTATCTTCAAGTTTTGATATGATACCTCCAAAGTAGACACGTAATTAATAAAAATTACAAAGCTGCTTTGGAGGTATATTTATTATGTCGAGAAAAGGGAAATATAGTAAAGAAACAAAGGTAAAAGCATGTAAAGATTACATAGCAGGAAAAGGAAGTTTCAAAAGTATATCAAAATCAGTGGGATGTGATAAATCATCTTTAAGTGATTGGTATCACAGATATATACAACATGGAGAAAAAGTATTTGAAATAACAAAAAGAAATAAATCATACAGTAAGGAATTCAAGCTATTTGTAGTTAAAAAATACATAGATGGAAAATTTTCAGCCATGGATTTATCAGTAAAATATGATATTCATGTTTCAATAATAAAAAATTGGATAAATAAGTATTATAATGGTATAGAATTGAAAGATTATGATCCGAAAGGAGATGTCTATACCATGGAGTCAAGAAAAACTACATACAAAGAAAGATTAGAAATAGTTAAATGGGTAATAAACAACGATATGAACTACAAAGAAGCTGCAGATAAACATGCAATAAAATATTCTTCAGTATATAAATGGACAAAGATGTATTTAAACAAAGGTCCTGAATCACTCAAATATGGGAAACGTGGTCCTAAATCTAAAACTGACATAAAAGAAGATGAACTGACAGAAAATCAGAAATTAAAACTTGAATTGGAAAGAGAAAGAGCTAAAAACAAAAGATTAGCTTTTGAGTTAGAAGTACATAAAAAAAAAGAGGAATTCCAAAAAGAAAGAGAATCTCGAGAGTAAAACAATATGGTGAATACAAAACGGTAGATTACTACAAAACCAAAGGATACACAGTTAAAATGTTGTGTGATGTGTTGAAAATATCCAGAAGTTCATACTACAAAAATCAAAAAAGGGAAAAACCACAAAAAGAAATTCAAGATGAAACTATATGTAATCTAATTCAAGAATACCATGCTACATATGACGGGATACTTGGATACAGAAGAATGACCATGTACATAAACAGATTAAACCAAAAAGAATATTCTGAAGGTTATATACACAGACTGATGAAACTTTTAGGAGTATCTTCCAGGATAAGAAGAAAGAAAATTAATCGTAAGAGGACAAAACCTGAATACACAAAAGAGAACATACTATCCAGAGATTTCAGTACAGAAAACCCAAATGAAAAATGGTTGACAGATGTAACTGAGTTTTCAATACCAACAGATACAAGAAAACTTTATTTAAGTCCTGTAATGGATCTACATGGTAACGATATAGTGGTATATGAAACATCATATAGAAACGACAACAGACTTGTATTCAAAATGTTCGATAAAGCAATAGAAAAATATCCAGAAGCTAAACCAATATTTCATAGTGACAGGGGATTTCAATATACTGGTAGAGTATTTAAAACTAAACTAGAAGAATCTGAAATGACACAAAGTATGTCTCGTGTTGGTAAATGTATAGATAATGGCCCTATGGAAGGATTTTTTGGTACTCTTAAATCTGAGATGTTTTATGGTAAGAAGTTTAATTCTCTTGAAGAATTAGAGAAAGCTATTCACAAATACATTGATTTTTATAACAATCGTAGATTCCAGAAAAAACTTGGATGCATGGCTCCTGTTGAGTTCAGAAACCAAGCATCCAATTGTATATAATTTTTTATTAATTTTTGTGTCTACTTGACATGGGTCAGTTCATTTTTTATTGGCTTTTTTTATATCTTCTTTCATTCTATTTATTTCAACACATTTACTTAAAGATATTTCTATGGATGGTATTAAAGATCTTTCATCAATAGGCTTAACTAAGTAACCTATAACACCTGATTTTTTGGCTTTTGCTATAAAATCTTCATCACTATAGGCTGTTAATAATATAACCCCACCTGCTAATCCTTCTGAAGTTATTATTTTTGAAGCATTTAAGCCATCCAACAAAGGCATTTTTATGTCCATTAAAACGAGATCAGGTTTAAATTTTCTACATAGTTCTACAGCATCAAACCCATCAGAAGCATCCGCTACAACATTGTATCCGGCTATTTCAAGGATTTCTCGTAAATCCTGCCTTGTAATAGGCTCATCATCAGCTATTACTATTTTTTCTTTCATAATTCACCTCATTATGACAAACTATTTATATAATTCTCCAACTCTTCAAATCCTTTCTTCGAAAAGTTATCTATCTTAAAAATTTTTTCTACTCCAGATAATTTTAAATTTTCTTCAGCTTTCTTTATGTTTTCATTTGAAGATTTTTCTATTTTTGTTATAAGTCCAATAGTTTCTTTATTAAACATACTTGCAAATCCTGGTGGTAAAAAACTTTCATCAGAAGTAGGATCATTAAGGAAACAAATGATATCACACTCATTTGAAGTCACTATTAAGGCTTTGTAATAGACTCTATTTTCTATATATTCTCCCGGAGTATCTATTAATTCATCCATAAAGTCTATGGCTTGTGTTTTTTTATATATTAATTCTTGATTTTTATAAGCTTGACAAAAAGTTGTTTTACCACTTCCAGTCTTACCAATAAGCATTATTTTTTTCATATTCAAGTCCTCGTTATATTTGTACCAGAAAATTTCAATGTATTTATAAGCATCTTAACAACATCTTTTAATGCAGCTTCTACACTTCCAACATCTCCAGTTATAACTAATGATCCGCTAAATCTATCAACAAAACCTATTTTAACTCCCGCAGCTTTTGTAGCAACATCTGCTGCGATTATTGCCGCCTCACTTGGAGTTATAGTGAGTATACCTATAGCTTCTTTAGTTTGTACATTTAATCCTAATTTTTTATATAAGTCTGTATCTGGATTTGCTATTAAATGAGCTAATGTTACTTGTTTTCCAGGAACATATTCTTGTATAGTTCTTTGTTTTTCTTCCATTTTATTTATCACCATTCTTAAATTTATTTTATAAAAAAATAATAGCTTCTAAAGAATATGAAATAATGTATTCTTTTAGAAGCTTCTTTGCTTATTTTTAATAAACACACTCCATTGTGCATTTTTTCTCTTTTTATTTTACATTATTATCATGTAATTTGTCAACTTAAAATTAAGTTTACAGATTATTAAATTTTTAAAAAAATTATTCTTTATTTTTAATATTATTATCCATTATATACTTTTTTAAATAAAGTTTTTATTTCTTCTACCTTTGGCTTTCTTGGATTAGTTTCAGTACATCTGTCTTCAATTGCTTTTTGTGATAAAAAGTCTAAAGCTTGATCAAAATCATTTTCTTTTATACCAACTTCTTTTATTGAATTTGGTATATTCAATTCTTTTTTTAATTTATTTATCTCAAAAATTAAATTTTTTACGCCTATTTTAGTATTTGAACAAGATAATCCAAGTATTTTTGCTATATTGGCATATCTTTTTGCAGTTGTTGATGTTTTTTTATCCAAATAATTTCCTAATTCAGCATTATATTCTATAACATAAGGTAATAATATAGCATTTGCTCTACCATGTGGAATATGAAATTTCCCTCCAAGAATATGTGCCATTCCATGATTCAATCCCAATGAAACATTGTTAAAAGCAATACCTGCAATACATGAAGCATTATGCATTTTTATTCTTGCTTGAGTATCATTTCCATTTTTATATGCTCTTTTTAAATATTCAAATACTATTTTTATTGCTTTTTCCGAAAGAGCATCTGTAAAATCATTAGCTTCAGTAGAAACATAAGCTTCTATAGCATGTGTTAAAACATCCATTCCAGTATCAGCTGTTATAAAATCGGGTACAGATTTAACTAATTCCGGATCTAAAATAGCCATATTAGGCAATAATTCATCTGATATGAGTGGATATTTTATATTTTTTTCTTTATCAGTTATAACTGAAAAACTTGTAACTTCAGAACCAGTTCCAGAAGTAGTAGGTATTGCTATAAAATAAAGTGTTTTATTTTTTATATTACTCTTTTTTTCATTTATTCTATTAAAAAAACAACTTATTGCTTTTGCAGCATCTATAGCAGAGCCTCCACCGAGTGCAATTATTCCTTCAGATTCAAATTCATTAAGCTCATTTACACCTTTCATTATAACTTCTAATGGTGGGTCAGGAACTATTTGTGAAAATATTTTATATTCAATATCTTTTTTTAAACTTTCAGTTATTTTATCAATCATTCCAGACTTTACCATAAAAGGATCTGTAACTATAAATATTTTTTTTAAATTGATTTCATTTAATTTATTTAAACTATTTTCTCCAGAATAAATTTCTGTTCTTAAACCGAAATAATTCATCATGTCCCTCCTCATAAATAAAAAAAAGCTATGCGAATTATTATTCGCATAGCTTCATCGCTTTTAACACTTCATTGTGCATTATAGATTTTATAATTTTATTTTAATTTTGTCAAGTTAAGATTTTTTGGTTTAATCAATTATTTTAACACAAAATCAGCCTTCATAGCTCCATTTCCCAAATAATTCACATTTAATAAAAAACCAAAATTTTCTGAAGCTCCAAATTTTTCAAAGAATTTAGAAAAATCTACAAAAGCTAATACTAAGTTTGCTGTACCTATTTTTTTTGATAATTCTTCATATGTTTTGTTTTCTGAAAGTTTAATAGAATTTTGAAGTTTTTTATTTAAATTTTCTTCATTATCTTCTGAAATAAAAATATTATCGGATTTTTTCCACATATTATATTTTAAAGCTTTCATTTCAGTATTTGATATATTTTCATCTATTTTTATTTCAAATTCCATATGGTTTTCATCCAAATAATTATATTTTAATTTATTTTCCTTCATTATAGGTTCTATATTTTTTAATTGTGTGCTCGTATCAATTTTTACATAACTGGTATTTGAAATTTTTATGTTCTCTTCTATATTTATATCTATATTAGAATTAACTTCAAATCCATTTGAAGACTTCAATATATTTTCAACAATAGATGGTTCGGCTACTATACTTATAATTTCTTTTATCGAATTTATATCTTTAGGTAAAAAACCAGATGCGAGAAAAGCAGTACCAAGAAAATTATAATCCGAAACATCTTTTAAATATTTTTGATTTACAGAATCTTCATTTAAATTTCCTGTAGAAGTTCCAATTAAATAGTTATCTTTTATATAAGCAAAACCTGTATTTTTCAAATCTGAAGAATTTATATTAAAATAGATTCCATTTTCATATTGTTCATAAAATTTAATATCTCCCTTCTTGCTGTCTTCATAAATTGATTTATCTTGAACCATAATCAAATATTTTTTGCCTGAAATTTCTTTATATATTGGATTAAAACTTATACCGGATTCTGATAAAGGCTCTATTATTTTGGATACAGAATCATAAAATTTATTAGGATTTTTAAGTTCACCAAAAATAATCCCAAAAATATAAGTATTTTCTTCTGGTTCCTGTATAAAAATAGCCATATCAGTCTTTAACGATTCAAAAAAATCCTTTGGTTCTATACCCATAGATGCTAAAAAACTTTCAACAAAATTTGATACATACATTTCTGCATTTATTGGATCAGATAAAAAACTCCCCACAGTAGGAACTGTTTTCAAACTTTCATAAGTATTAGATAGATTCTTTATATAAAAAGTAGCTTTGGAATCATTAGGTATAAAATCAGTCACACTAGAAAAAGATATCACAAAAAAACTAATAATCAAAAGAAACATACTAAATTTTTTCATATTTCTACCTCCCATTTTTTTATTATATTCTATCATATTTTATATAAAACATTCAGAACATAATACCTTATAGACCTTAAAAAACTTTAAAAATATATAAAAAAACTAATTATTTTCTGGCAATTATAATATATTATGTGTTATAATAAAATGAGATATTTTAATATTTTAAAGCTTTTGGAGGTGGAACAATTGTTAGAAAGAGTTCTTAATTTTATAAACTTTGGACCGGCTGGTAGTACAGGTGCTGCTCCTGCAACAGGAGGTGCCGCAACAACTGGTGCTGCTGTTCCTTCGGGTTCACCATTTGGTAGTCTATGGATTATTTTAATTTTCTTTGTTTTAATGTATGTTTTATTGATATTACCTCAAAGAAGACAAGAAAAGAAACATAAAAAAATGATTTCTGAGTTAAAAAAAGGAGACAAAATTTTAACTTCCTCTGGAATAATAGGAAAAATACTTTCTATTCAAAATGATAGAATAAGAATAACCACAGGCGACAGAACAGATATCGATATAACAAAAAATGCAATTTCTGCCGTTTTATCCAAAGATTCTTCTCCTGAAAAATCTGCACCAAAAGAAGAAGAAAAGAAAGACGAAGATAAAAAATAATTTTTTTATTATAAGGGGGTACCTTCGGTGAGATCAAACAAAGTCCGTTTAATTTTTACAATAGCGGTCATAGTTGTTGCATTGCTTGGTATGCTTATACCAGGTAAAAACGCAGCTGAATATTCAGGATTTGGAAAACTATTTTCAAACTTAAAGCTTGGACTTGATATTCAGGGCGGAAGTCTTTTTGAATACAATCTTGACCTAAAGGGTGATGTAAAAGCACAAGATGTTATTGATAATGTAATTCTAGTATTGAGAAACAGACTTGATGCAGCAGGTTATACAGAAGCAACAGTTGCAAGGATTGATAGTGGTGGAAACTTAAGAGTCAGAGTAGAAATTCCTGGTATAAGAGATACTCAAGAAGCAGAAAAATTATTGGGAAGTAAAGGAAAATTGTACTTTGCTGAAGTTTTAGAAACTTCAACTACTGATGTAAAACCTGAATTAAGGAGAAACAGAGAAATTGAAATAAATGGTTCAACAATCGAATTGTACTCATGGATTCAATCAAAAAGAAATGATACAACATGGTATAAAGTAAAAAATGTTTTTGAATTTGGAAGAGAACCATTCGAAATAACTGGTTCAGATGTAATAGATGCAAAACCAGGTCTTAATACAAGAGGTTCTGGTGCCGTTGTTCATTTGAACTTTAGTTCTGCAGGTTCAACAAAATTTGAACTTGCCACTGGTAACTTAATAAATAAACAACTCGCAATAATTCTTGATGATAAAGTTATAATAGCTCCTGTAGTCAACACCAAAATAACTCAAGGAGGAGCTGAAATAGAAGGAATTCAAGAAATACAAGAAGCTAAAAATATTGCAGCTCTTATAAAATCTGGAAACCTTCCTGTAGATCTTGTAAAATTCCAAGAAAGAACTTTGGGACCTACTTTAGGAAGAGATATAGTTGATACAATTATAAAAGCCGGAATAATTGGATTGGCAATCGTTATGATTTATATGATCATATTCTATGGTTGGATGGGAGTAATAGCTGATATTGCATTGATTTATAACACAATTCTTCTTACAGGTATATTGAGTTGGACAAATGCAATTTTAACTCTACCAGGTATTGCCGGTATAATTCTGACTTTTGGTACAACTGTAGATGGAAATGTAATAATATATGAAAGAATTAAAGAAGAACTCAGAATGGGGAGACCTCCTTTAACTTCTGTTAAATTTGGATTTCAAAAAGCCTTTTCAACTTTATTTGATGCCAACTTAACAACTGTAATTGCTGGAATAATTTTATATTATTTTTCAACAGGAGCAGTTAGAGGTTTTGCAATAACTCTCATAATTGGTGTTCTTGGTTCTATGTTTACAAATCTTGTTGTTTCAAGAACTATACTCGAAGGAACTTCACATTTTATAAAACCTGAAAAATTCACAAAAAAAGGTGAAAGAGAAGGTTGGGATTTTGTAGGAAAAAGAAAAGGATTTATCTTATTTTCTACAGTTTTAATTGCAGTAGCTTTAATATTGTCATTCACTAAAAATTTTGAATATGGTATAGATTTTGCAGGTGGTACAGAAATAACAGTCTCTATGGATGATTCAATATCTATAGAAGATATAAGAAATGATATGATAAACATAGACCCTGATTATGCAACTGCAAAAATAGTAAAACTAGATCCAATAAAAGGACAAGAAGATAAGTTTTTCTTCTCTGTTACTATAAAAGATTCATTTGAAGATACAGTTCAAAAAGATGCTTTTATAGACTCTTTATCAAAAGAATTGAATCAAGAAATTGAAATTCTTCAATTCAACGATGTTTCAGGATTTGCATCAAAAGAAATTAAATCATTTGCTTGGTATGCTATAATAATTTCTCTTGTAATGTTACTCGCATATATAACTTTAAGATTTAAATTTGCATTTGGTATTGGTGCTTTATTAGCCCTAGCTCATGATGTTATCATAGTTTTAGGTTTTTATTCTTTATTTGGTGTAGAGATAAATGTATCAGCAATAGCTGCATTTTTAACTTTGGCTGGTTATTCATTGAATGATACAATAGTTGTATACGACAGAATAAGAGAAAACTTTAAAAATCTAAGAGGTAGACCTGTAGAAGTAATAGTTAATAAGAGTATAAATGATGTTATAATAAGATCTTTACATACTTCAATAACAACATTTATAGTTGTATTTTTGATGCTCATGCTTGGTGGAAGAGCAATGGCCCCTTTTGCTTTTGGTTTAACAATAGGTATAGTCATAGGTACATACTCTTCTCTATACATAGCAAGTCCAATAGTTATAAATATGCTTAAAAAAAGTAAAAAGTTATAAATTTAAAAATTAAAATTTAATCAACAAAGATGCATGGTTTCTCATTTAAAAAGAAACCATGCATTTTAATTTTATTTAAATATGTTTTTTTAATTTTTGTTTTACCAATTAATAATGGAAAATATTATTAAATATGATAAAATTAATTGGTGGTGATATAATGAAAGGAACATTCAATAAAGACTTAAAAAAATTAATAGATAATTCAGATTTTTCTTTTGAAAGTTTATCAAAAGAATTAAAAATGCCTGCTTATATGCTTCAAGATTTTATAAATAATAAATTAGATGGATATAGCAAGGTTCAAATAGATGATATATGCAGTAGATTAAATATAATACTGGATGAAAATATCCTTTTTTTTCCAGAAGAATCTGAAAAACTAAAAAAAGAAAAAAAAGATATTAAATTTCTTTCTAAAAATAAAAAGAATTTTTTTATTCTAATTCTCATTACTTTTTCTTTAATAACTTGCATATATATATACAAAATATATGGTGAAATGATGTTTTATCAAAATATAATATCTAAAAATAATATAAGTATAAACATACAAAATTTATCTTCAAATACAATAGTAGTAGAAGACATAGAACTTAAACCTAATGAATATAAAAATATTATTCTTGAAAAAAATAAAAAAATAAAAATATTAAATAACACTGGAACTGTAAAAATAAAATCTCCTTTTGATGAATACAATATTAAATTAGATGATTTTGAGGTGGTGTTAACAGATGGGAAAAATTAAAAAAGCTGATCTTGTAAATTATACAGTGCATGTTTTCACTGCAGGAAATTCAGATTTTTGGTTATACGAATATGGAATAATTAAAGAACTTGAAGACATTTTTGGCGAAATAGATTATATATCTAAACCTATAGATTTTCAAAGATTCACAACATACTATAATAAGGAAATGGGTGAAAATATAAAAATAGAAGGAAGAATGATAAGTTTTAAAAATCTTGGTTCACCTTCATTTCTTGCAGATGCAAAAATATTATCTAATAAAATTGAATCAAAACATTCAATAGATGGCAGAAGAAAGGTAAATATTGATATTGGTTATGTTCATCACACTCAGTTTGTACTTGCAAGTACAAAACATTGGGGAAATAGATTATATATTGGAAAAGGTATTTATGCTGAAATAACTTTAATGTACAATTACGGAGAATGGAAAGATTTAGAATTTTCTTATGCTAACTTTAAAGATCCTGTTTATAAAGCTGAGTTAAGTCTTATAAGAGATTTATATATGAAAAAAAGAAAAAAACTATGAGTGGGTGAAATTTATGATATCTGGAGCTGGAAAATTAAGTTTGATCTATTTTGGTATAATTTTAATTTTATTCAAATTAGCACCTACGATAATGCTTGCAATGATACTTGGAGTATATTTTGCAACCATAATTGAAGAACCAGAAAAAATTTTATCTAAAAAAATAAACCCTGTTTTAGCTAAAATAATATCCTATACATTGGTAATATCTGCCGTAGTATATGCTATATCTAATTTTTTTCCAGTGATAATAAATCAAGGAAAAATAATATTTGAAAATCTTTCTGGCGTAGATTTTTCTTCACAAGAAACTACATTAGAAATTCCAGATGAGTTTTTTCAATTTTTAAATGAATTTAAATCTACAATAACATCTTTCAGTTTGAATATATTAAATAATATAGTAACTTCTATACCTTCATTAGTAGCTGGATCTGTAATAATAATAATCACTACCGTTATTATGGGAACTTTGAAAAGAAGAGTAAATAATAATCTTTGGAAATTATATCCAGTAGATACTTTAAATGGTATAAATTTTATGAAAAAAACTATAACTGATTTTGAGACTTTCATAAAAGGACAAGCTTTAGATGCTTTAATTATTGGATTATTAGTTGGTTTAGGAGCTTATATATTTAAAATTCCTGGAGCTTTTTTTATTGGAGTTTTAGCTTGGATTACAAATTTTATACCTTATCTTGGTGTTGTCATAGCTGCAATTCCTATGTTAATGTTGGGTTTTGCAACACATGGTGTGAAAGGAATTATCATTGTAATAGCTATTCTTGTAGTTGTAAACCAAGCTGAAATATGGTTTATAGCGCCTAAAATTCAAAGTAGTTCTTTAAAAATACATTGGTATATAATATTAGTTGCAATATTGTTATTCGGACAACTGTTTCAACTTGCCGGTATTTTTATAGCAATTCCAACCATAATATATATAAGAAATTTTTGGAGATTTTTCATGATAAAAAAATGAGACTGTAATTTTTATTTACAGTCTCATTTTTATTTAAAAGAATAGTTTTGCCATTTCATATATATTTTCTTTAACAGCTTTATTATGAGTTACTTTTTCACTTAAAGGTTCTTCTAAAATTTCAAATCCCTTTAAGCCTAAAGCTATGTTAGACTTTCCTTTTTTTATACATTCTATAGCTGAAAATCCGAATTTAAAAGCTAAGAATCTATCAAATGATACAGGAGATCCACCTCTCTGTAAATAACCAAGATTTACAGTTCTTACATCTATTTGATCACCCATCTTTTCTTTTATATATTCAGCAACTATTTCAGCTTTTGATATTATATTTGGTGATATATTACTTGCAACTTTTAAAATTTCGTCTGTAAGTTTACTTCTTTCTTCAACAACTATTATAGAAAATTTTTTACCGACTTCATATCTTCTTTTAATATTTAAAAGAATATCCTCAGGTTCTGGAGTTATTTCTGGAGTAACTATATAGTCAGCACCTCCAGCCATTCCACCTATAGTTGCCAACCAACCAGATTCATCTCCACCAACTTCAACAACAATTACTCTATGACCAGCACTTGCAGTAGAGTGAAGTGAATCCAAAGAATCTGTAACAGTTTGAAGTGCCGTTAAAAAACCTATACTTAAATCACTCCAAACAAGGTCATTATCTATAGTTGCTGGAATTATTAAACAAGGTATACCTTCATCTTTCAATTTTAAAGATATTCTTGATCCTGTATGACCTGTTAATAATATGAGAGATGTTATTTGATATCTTTCTACATTTTCTTTTAGTTTTTTTAAATCTTCTGGATTATTTGTAGGATCAAACTTAGAAGAACCTAAAATTATACCACCTTCTGGAAGTCTACCTGAAACATGTTCTTTGGTCATAATAAACATTTTATCATTAACAAGACCATTAAAACCATCATAAACTCCAATAACTTCTATATTTTCATGTGCACCTTTTACTATTAACGCTCTTATTACCGCATTAAGACCGGGACAATCGCCTCCAACATTTAGGACAGCTACTCTTTTCATATTAAATCCCTCCTATAACTTTTTTAAAAAGCATCTCATATTATCATTTTATCACGAAAAATCAATATTAGCAAAAATAAAATATATAGCATTAAATAGAATGAGAAGTAAATATAATTATTTACTTCTCATTTAAATGGCTTTACTCAAAAAACTTAATAAGAATTGGGATTATTACTATAGAAACGATTGACATTAATTTTATAAGTATATTTATAGCTGGTCCGGCTGTATCTTTAAATGGATCACCCACTGTATCTCCTATGACAGAAGCTTTATGAGACATCGAGCCTTTTCCACCAAATTCTCCAGTTTCAATATATTTCTTTGCATTATCCCAAGCACCACCTGCATTTGACATAAATATTGCGAGCATAACTCCAGCTACTGTTGTACCAGCTAATGTTCCAGCAACAGCTACTTTTCCTAAAAGAAAATAAATTATTACAGGAGAAAGCACCGCAAGTAATGAAGGCAATGTCATCTTTTTTAATGCCCCTTTAGTTGCAATTTCAACACATTTTGCATAATCAGGTTCAGCTTTTCCATCCATTAAACCTGGAATTTCTTTGAATTGTCTTCTAACCTCTATAACCATTATATTAGCAGAGTCTCCAACTGCCTTCATAGCAAGAGATGAAAATAAAAATGGAAGCATTGCCCCTATTAAAGCACCAACAAAAACATTCGAATCATTTAAATCTACTATTGATACATTAGCCACTTGGATATATGTGGAAAATAAAGCTAAAGCGGTTAATGTTGCAGAACCTATTGCAAAACCTTTTCCTATAGCAGCTGTTGTATTACCAACTGAATCAAGCTTATCTGTTCTTTTTCTAACTTCTGGATCCAATCCTGCCATTTCTGCTATACCACCAGCATTATCTGCAATAGGTCCATAAGCATCTATTGCAAGAGTTATTCCAAGAGTAGCAAGCATACCAACAGCTGCAAGAGCTATTCCAAAAAGGCCTAATATATTAAAAGATACAATTGTAGCAATAGATATTAATATCACAGGAATAGCTGTAGATTCCATACCTAATGCCATCCCATTTATGAGCAAAGGTGCAGAACCTGATGTCGCTGTTTTTGCAAGTTTTATAACAGGTTTTTTAGCTGTATAATATTCAGTTATACCACCTATTAAGATTCCTACCACCATACCTAATGTTATTACAATGGCCGCTTTATAAGATCCTAAAATAACTTTGGATAAAATAAATACAGCTATGAGTTCCATTATATTAGCAATATAAGTTCCTCCATGAAGCATTTTAGAAGGATCTATAGAATCATTTTCTTTAACTTTAAGATTAACAAAAAGAATACCGATTATTGCTGAAATAATTCCAAAAGATGCTATTAAAAATGGAAAAACAGCACCTTTAGCTGAGAAAGTTAAAGCTCCCAAAGCAGAAGCTGAATAAATTGAACCTACATAAGATTCATATAGATCAGCACCCATTCCAGCAACGTCTCCAACATTATCGCCAACATTATCTGCAATTGTAGCTGGATTTCTTGGATCATCTTCTGGTATATTAGCCTCTGTTTTACCAACCAAATCTGCACCAACATCTGCTGCTTTTGTAAAAATACCTCCGCCAACTCTGGCAAAAAGTGCAACAAAAGATGCTCCCATAGCATATCCACTCATAACTACAGTATTTCCATTGGTTAAAAAGAAAACAACGCCTAAACCAAAAAGTCCCAATGATGCTACAGTCATTCCCATAACAGCTCCACCATTAAATGCAACTTTTAATGCTTTAGATAAAGATTTTGTTGCAGATTGAGCTGTTCTTGTATTAGCTTTTGTAGCAATATTCATACCAAAAAAACCCGATAATACCGATAATGTTGCACCAAAAATAAATGCTACAGCCATCTCCCAAGAATTTGAAAAACCTAAAAATAAAGAAAATGCTATAACAATTATGTATAATATTTTATATTCAGAAATTAAAAAGGCTTTTGCACCTATTTGTATAGCTTCAGATATTTTTTTCATTTTTTCATTTCCAGGATCTCTTTCCAAAACTCTAAAAGTTAAAAATACTGTAAAAATTATTCCTAAGGCTCCGGCAATTATTCCGGCCAGTTGAAAAATAGCACCCATAAGAATACCTCCTATTTTTTATTTTTTAATATTATTCTTTATATTAAATTAATGTTTTTTTTACAAATATATATTGTATATATTTTTTGAAAAAGAGAAAAAAAGAACAAATATATATTCTAACTCATAGCTTTTATAGGGACTTCTAATTTTATCATAAATAAAAATAAATTCAAGTCAAATTTTGTAAAAAAATATGACATTTTTTTGATATTACTCTTAAATTCTGACTTTAAGATGTATACATTTTAAAAATAAACAAAAATTAAATTTTAATTACTTTTTGTGATGAATCAACTCTCATATTTACTTAAAGCATATATTATTTTACCATAATAAAGCAAAATAATTATAATCGTAAATTTTTATTTGAAAATAGTTTATATAAAATTAAAATCAAATACATTAAAAAAACTTTAATATTTATATATTATATATTTGATAAAATTAATTTGGAGGTTGATAAGATGTTTTCTTTGATAAATGATTTTTTATTGAGCTATAAATTATCTGAAAATCTTTCTGGATTTTTAAGTAATATTATAGTATTTGGTATTATGCTAATATTTTCATATATTGCTTATTTAATAACTAATAAATATATTATGAAAATATTAGAAAAAATAATTCAAAAATCCAAGTTCAAATGGGATGATATTTTATTTAGGAAAAAAGTATTTCATTCTTTAGGACATATTGCCCCTGCAATTGTTATTCTTTCATTTTCATCTACTTTTTCGGTATTCAATGAAGGTTTTAAAAGGTTTGCAATTTCTTATATAGTTTTAAGTATAATATTTACAATAAATGGAATACTGAGAACTATATCTGATATATATGAATCAGATTCTAAAAAGTATCGTCCTATAAAAGGATTTATTCAATTAATTCAAATAGTATTATTTTCTCTAGGTGGAATACTTGTTCTTGGAATACTTATAAATAAAAATTTTACTTATTTATTAAGTGGTATAGGTGCTTTGACAGCGGTCTTACTTGTTATTTTTAAAGATACACTTCTTTCACTATCTGCCCATGTTCAATTAACAGCTAATAAAATGATTAGAAAAGGTGATTGGATCTCTATGAACGAATATGGTGCTGATGGTAATGTAATTGAAATGACATTAAATACTATTAAAGTTCAAAATTGGGATAAAACTCTTGTTTATATTCCTACTTGGGCATTGATTAACAGTTCTTTTAAAAATTGGAAAGGTATGGAACAATCCGGTGGAAGAAGAATTAAACGTTGTATTTATATAGATTTTGAGAGTATAAAATTATTTGATAAAGATAAGATAGATAATTTGAAGTCTAAAAATTATTTGAGTGATTTCTTAAATAATTTTCTTAAAAGTATGGAAATAAAACATATTAGTAATTTGACACTATTTAGAAAATACTTAGTTTATTATATTGAAAATAACAATAAATTCAACACTAAAATGACATATATTGTAAGACATCTTGATTACACTGAACATGGGTTACCTTTAGAAATCTATGTTTTTTCTAAAGAAAAATCTTGGGTAGAATATGAAGGTGTGCAATCTGAACTTTTTGAATATATATACTCTGTAATTGAAGCTTTTGAATTGAAAATATATCAATTACCTTCTTATGATAATTTTAAAAATATTAGTTTGTCAAACTAACTTTAATTTGATATAATTTCATTATATTTATTTTAACTTTATTCAAGGGGGAATTATTATGAAAATATTATTTAAAAATGCTACAATTGTAACTATTGAAAAAGAGCCTTTTAAAGGAGATCTTCTCATTGAAAATGATATAATAAAAAAGATTTCAAAAGAAATAAAAGATTCTGCCGATGAAATAATAGATGCAGAAAATAAGTTTTTACTTCCAGGTTTTATAGACGCACATTCTCATATTGGCGTTTTTGAAGAAGGAGTTGGAGAAGGAGCACATCAAGATGGAAATGAAATGACAGATCCTATAACACCTCAAGTTAGAACTATCGATGCTTTTATAACGGATGATGCCGCGATAAAAAGAGCCTTAGCTGGGGGAGTAACTACTGTAAACGTAGTACCAGGAAGTGCCAATTTAATAGGTGGCCAAGGGGCTATTTTAAAGTTCAAATCAAATATATTAGATGAAATGATAATAAAGCAACCTTCCGGTTTAAAAATGGCTTTAGGAGAAAATCCAAAAAGAGTTTATGATTCAAAAGGAAAAATGCCTTCTACAAGACTTGGAAATGCTGCTTTGATAAGAGAATATTTTATAAAAGTAAAAAATTATATGAAAAATAAAAATAAAGCTTTAAAAGAAGATAAAGATTTTGATATAGACATAAAATTTGAAATAGGTGAAAAAGTATTAAATAAAGAAATTCCAGCAAGAATTCATGCACATAGAAAAGATGATATTGTAACAGCTATAAGATTATCAGAAGAATTTGATTTTGACCTTATAATTGAACATGCTACTGAAGCTTATAAAATACCAGAATTTATTAGCAAAAAAAACGTTCCTTTGATATTAGGCCCTATATTTGGCTTTAGAACAAAATTAGAATTAAAAGATGCTACTTATGATTCTGTAAGAATTCTTAATGATCATAATGTACTTTGTGCCATGATGTGTGATCATCCAGTTATTCATCTTGAACATGCTAATATAAATGCTGGATTAGCTATGAGATATGGTGCAAAAGAAGATGATGTTTTAAAAATGTTAACCATAAATCCTGCAAAAATTCTCAAAATTGATGATGAAGTGGGCTCACTAAAGGAAGGTAAAAAAGCAGATATAGTTTTATGGTCAAATCATCCATTCGATTTAAAAGCAAAAGCCGAAAAAGTATTTATAGAAGGAAAACAAGTTTTTTCATTATAAAATTAATATAAGCTTTACAATTTAATTTATGAAATTTTTTTCATTTTATGATAGAATTATTTTATTTGTGGCAGAGTAGATGTCATGCGTTTTAGTGCTCAGGGATGGGACGTTGCCCTGTGACGAAATGCCCTTAAATGGCTGCGGTTCGACATCGCGTCCGCTGTCACCAAAGTAGAGATATCCTTTTCTTTAGCTTTGGTGAGAGTAATCTGCCTAATAGCTGAGAAAAGGAGGTGAAACATGGTAAAATTAAAATCTTCTAGAAAAGTTGTTTATGCTGCCATACTAATAGCACTTTCTATCGTGTTGACAAGAATTTTGAGTATAAGAATAGCTATTGGTTCTATAGAAGGAGTTAGAATTGGATTTGGAGGATTTCCTATAATATTTGCAGGGTTAATATTCGGTCCTGTAATGGGAGGAATTGTTGGTGGTGTTGCAGATATAATGGGTTATTTGATAAATCCTATGGGACCATTTATGCCTCAATTTGTTATGACTTCTATACTAACCGGAGTAATTCCAGGAATTTTTTATGTTCATATTTTTAAAAACAAAAAAAATTTTTTCACATTAATGTTTTCGATAGCAATAGGACAAATCGCTACTTCTATAATTTTAGTTCCTTTATTCATAGAAATTTTATTCAATGTACCTATGACAGTAACTGTAATTCCAAGAATAGTAGGACAGGCTATACATGTTCCATTATATGCTTGGTTAACAAAAGTTCTTCAAGATAGAGCTTTAAAATTTTCTTTAAATTATTGACAAAAAAGGTTCAATGATTTCTCATTGAACCTTTTTTATTTTTTTTCTGATTATATCTTTTTCATATAATTTAATATCTGATTTTATTTTTGCAATGGTATTTGGATTAGCTGTATCTATATTTTCACCATTTTTATTATCTTGCATTTTAGGAAATTTAATAGGTATAGGATCTCCTAATGGTTTTATTATATCCACTTGATCTCCCACTGATAATTTATTTCTTATTTCTATTAAGTAATGATCATTTCCAAGATCTTTTATCACTTTACCAACTAATTTATGTGTATGTTTATAACTGGATGAATCATAGTTATGATCTTTTGTTCCAGGTTTTTTAAAATAAAAACCTGATGTATAATTTCTATGACTTATAGTCATTAAATCATCTAACCATTTTTGTTCAAAATTCCAATTTCCTGAGTAATATTTATCTATAGCTTGCCTATAAATTTTTGTTGTTGTGGCTGCATAATATATACCTTTCATTCTTCCTTCTATTTTTAAACTGTCAAGTCCTGATTCTATCATTTTATCTAAGAACTCAATTGTGCATAGATCTTTCGAATTCATTATATATGTTCCATTTTCATCTTCAGTTATAGGCATGTATTCTCCAGGTCTTGTTTCTTCCATTAAATAATATTTCCATCTACATGGCTGTGCACAAGCACCTCTATTAGCATCTCTTCCTGTTAAATAATTGCTTAATAAGCATCTTCCTGATATTGACATACACATTGCACCATGGACAAAAGCTTCTAATTCTATATCTGGTACTTTATCTTTTATTTGTTTTATTTCATCTATTGAAACTTCACGGGCTAATATAACTCTTTTTGCTCCAAGTTCTTTCCACATTTTGACACTTGCCCAATTTGTATTACTTGCCTGTGTACTAATATTTATTGGAATATCAGAATTCTCTTTTACTATTTGAAAAACTCCCATATCTGCAACTATTACTCCATCTATATTCAAAGAATCTAAATATTTTATGTAATCTGGCATAATTTTGAGATCTTCATTATGAGGTATTACATTTAAGGTTATATATATTTTTTTATTTAATTTATGTGCAAGATCTACAGCTTTTTCAAGTTCATCATCATTGAAATTATCAGCAAAAGCTCTCAAATTAAATAACTTACCTCCTATGTATGCAGCATCTGCTCCGTAATTATAAACCATTTCAAGTTTTTCATAATTTCCAGCTGGTGATAAAAGTTCTATTTTTTTCATTAAAAATCTCCTTTCAAAACTTTTTTTATATGGTCAAGAGCCATAAAATAGCCATCAAAACCCATTCCAGATATAACTCCATTACAATTTTTTGATATAACAGAATTATGTCTAAATTCTTCTCTGGCATATATATTCGAAATATGTACTTCTATTTTGATTTTCTTTATTATTTCTAATGCATCAGATATGGCATAAGAATAATGAGAATAAGCTCCTGCATTTATTATAAGAGCTTGAAAATCATCTTTCTGAATTCTATCTATTATTTTTCCTTCATGATTTGTTTGAAATATTTCTAATTTGATTTCATTTTTTAATCCCCATATTTTTAAACTTTCAAATAATTCTTCATACGTATTTATACCATATATATTTTTATTTCTCTTTCCAAGCATGTTTAAATTTGGTCCATTTATAATTAAAATCATCATATCATCTCCAAAAAATCTTTTAAATCTATATTTAATAGCTCATAACTTCCAGGTTTAATTATAGAAATTAAATTTATTTTATTTCTATTTATTTTTTTATCATTTATTATAAAATCTTTTAGATTTTTGCTTTCTATATTTATATTTAATAGTTCTTCTCCAACAATTTTTATTAGAATTCTATCTATATAATAAAAGGTATGATCATCCATTATACCCTTTTTTTTAAGAATTTCATTTTCTTTTCTAATACCCCATGCAACAGATAAACCATGAGGTTTCCCGGTTATGGACTCAAAAGCATGACCAAGAGTATGTCCATAGTTTAAAATATTCCTTATTCCTTTATCTTCAAAATCCTTTTTTACAATATTTATTTTTTGTTTTATACTATTATTTATAATCTTTAAAACAGAATTTATATTTCTATTTAAAATATTTTCATATTCTTTTTCAAATATTTCAAATCCTTCTCCAGATAAAAGATTTATTTTAAAAGCTTCTACTAAACCTTGTATATAATCTGATTCATCGAGAGTTAAAATAAAAAGAGGATCAATGATTGTAATTTCTGGATATTTGAATGTACCTATTATATTTTTATAACCCTTATAATCTATACCATTCTTACCTCCTATTGCTGCATCAACTTGAGACAATAAAGTAGTTGGAATTAATTTCAATTTCATGCCTCTTTTATAAACAGATGCAGAATAACCTGTTATGTCTGTTATAGTACCTCCACCAAATCCCACAAGGGTATGTGATCTATTTTTAGATTTTTCCACTAAATAATTCATTATCTTTTGAAAATTTTCTATACTTTTAGATTTTTCACCATTTTCTAATATTATTTTTTTTGATATTTTTTTGCCATAAATTTGATTAACTTTTTCGCTCATTATAAAAGTATCTTCAAGTTCTTCGACTTTATAATTGAGAATTATTTTATAATTTTGTATAGAGTTATCTTCTGAAATAATTTGATTTTCATCTAAAAAATACCTTATAATTCTTGAAATTATATAATTATCTTCAGTTTTAATATCATATTTGAAAGTTTTAAATTTATTATAATAGTTTTTTCTTTTTTCAAAAATATTTTCTATACTTTCTTTTTTTAAAAGAGGTCTTTTTTCTATTTCTTCTTTAGAATTCATTCTATTTTTTATCAGTTGGAGATCTGTATCTAAAAAAACTGTTTTATATTTTTTCAATATTTCTCTATTTTCTTTTTTTAAAATGACTCCACCACCACATGAAACTATTATTTCTTTATCTTTCAAAAGATTTAAGGTTTTTGTTTCAAGTGTTCTAAAATATATTTCTCCTTTTTCATTAAAAATATCTCTTATGCTCTTAGATTCAAGTGCTTCTATATAAGAGTCCATATCTATAAACTTCATATTCAATATTTTAGATATTTTTTTACCAATAGTAGTTTTTCCTGAACCCATCATGCCTACTATAAAAAAAGCCATTAAAATCCCTTCTTTTCAAAATATCTATTTTTAATAAATTCTATATTATCATCTCCAAAATTATTGAATATTTCTTCTAATATTATAATACTCATAGTTGATATTCCTATAGGAACCATAGATGATACAACAACATTATCAGATCTTATATAAGAAGTTTTTTCATTTTTTAAACTTTTTAAATCTACAGAATTCATATTTTTAAGTATTGTAGGAATAGGTTTTAAAGATAGTTCAACTTCTATTTCTTCTCCATTTGTTAATCCAGCTTCTATACCACCAACATTATTACTTTTTCTTGATATTTTTTGATTTTTAAAAATAAATTCATCATTATAATCGCTTCCAAGTTCTTTAAATTTGTCTTTTCCAATCAAAACACCTTTTACTGAAGGAATCGACATGAAATATTTTCCTATTTTAGAATCTATTTTATTGAAGTAGTCTGAATAACTTCCAAGTCCAGGAATTACATTTTTTGATATTATTTTTACTTTTCCACCAATTGAATCTTTTTTTTCTTTTATCTCATCTATATATTTTATAGCTTTTTCATAAAATTCTTCATCTAATATATAAAGATTATTCTTTGAATAATCTTCTATTTCTTCAAAACTATATTCTTTTTTATCTTCTAAATAACCTATCGACTTTGTATATCCAGATATTTTTATATCAAAAAGTTCAAGTATCTGTCTACATATACTTCCTATTGCTGTTAATACAACTGTCCATCTTGCAGAGTTTCTTTCAGTATAAATATTTAAATCTTTAATTCCATATTTTTTATATCCCGTATAATCACCATGACCAGGCCTTGGTATAAAACGTTCTTTATTTTCAGTGTTTTTTCCTTTGTTTTCTATAATTAAACTTATTGGTGCTCCCGTTGTTAAATCATTATAAATTCCTGAATTGATTAAAATATTATCATCCTCAAGGTTCATTCTTTTTCCTCTACCATAAGTATTTTTTCTGAGTTTTAAATCTTTTTTTATATAATTTAAATCTAATTTGATACCAGCTGGTATTCCTTTTATAATACCCATCATATACTTTCCATGAGAATCTCCAGCTATTTCAATATTAAACATATTATCACCTACCATAAATTTATTATACAATAAATTTATTTAAAAAAATACAGCTTAATCAAAAGCTGTATTAAAGTATATTTTTTATTTCTATTAAATTTTGAACACTTATTATATTATCTTTTTTACCTTCTTTATAAAGATCAAACCATATAGCTTTCATATTAGCATTTAAAGCCCCGAGTATATCATTTTCAAAATCGTCTCCAATATATACTATATCTTTTATATCATGTCCTGCTTTTGAAGCAGTATATTCAAATATTTTTTTGTTTGGTTTTAAAGCATTTGCTTTATCAGAAGTTATAATAAAATTAAAGTGTTTATCAAGTCCTGAACTTTTCATTTTTTTATGTTGAGTCGATTCGAACCCATTCGTCAAAATTCCTATTTCATAATTATTATTTAAATAATCTATTATCTCAAAGCTTCCATTTATCGTTTCTTTTTGTTGTGATAATGAATTGAGATAAAAAGCATCTATTTCTTTAATTTTATCTTCAAGTTTTATATCAAAATGTTCAAAAACAATTTTAAATCTTTGAGTTCTAAGTTCAACTTGAGTTATTTGCTCTTTTCTATATTTTTCCCAAAGTTTATGATTAATTTTATTATAATATAAATGTAATTCATCGAAGTTTATATCTTTCTTTATATATTTATCATATGTATTTTTTAAGGCGATTTCATGATTTTTATCAAAATCCCACAAAGTATGATCTAAATCAAACAGTACCATTTTTATGTTTTCAAACATTTGATCACTCCTTCAAATTTATTATCATATATTTTCCATATTTTTAAGTTTTCTATTGCTTGATTTTTCCACATGTCAAAACCATTTTTATTATTTATTTTTTTATTATTTGCATACTTTATAAGTTCTGTATCTTTATATACTATGTCATATATAAAACTATATTTACTTAAAAGATTATAATTAAATTCAAATCTTTGATCATACATTCCAACAGATGTACAGTTTATTAAAAAATTATTTTTTAAAATTATTTCATTTATTTTTTCTTTTTTATATGTGTTTATATCTATAAATTGTTTCATATCTTCTTTTAATATGCAAGAGTTTGAATAAGTCCTATTTATTAAATCTATATTTTTTATTCCTTTTTTATATAAAGCATAAATTATAGCTTTTGCAGCTCCTCCAGCACCTAAAATCAAAATATTTTTATCTTTAAAGTCAAAATCTTTTATTGTTTCATAAAAACCTATCCAATCTGTGTTATAACCTTTATTTTTATATACTAAATTACAAGCTTTTATATTTTTCACATCTTGATCAGGATCTATATAATCTATTATTTTTTCTTTATAAGGAACTGTTATATTTAAACCTTCTGATTTATTTAATATCTTAGCTATATACCTTTCAAATATATCTTTTGATAGGCTTAGATCAAAATATTCACAATCGAAATTCATAATTTTAAAATATTCATTTAAAATTTTATAAGATATTGACTGTTTTTTTGGGTATTGAATAAGAGCATATTTATATTTATTTTTAATTTTAATCACCCTCTGATCATAATTGTTTTATTATATCAAAAAAATTTGGAAAAGATATATTTACACATTCAGAATCTTTTATTTCAACTCCTTCTTCACTCAGCAAACCACAAATTCCTCCGAGCATTGCTATTCTATGATCTTTAAAAGAGTTAAAAATTCCTCCCTTTATTTTTTGATCACCTTTTATAATTAAAGTTTCATTTTTCTCAATTACTTTTAAACCTATATTTTTAAAATTTTCTGTTATAGATCTTATTCTATCACTTTCTTTTAATCTTAATTCTGATATATCATTTATTTTAAATTCACCCTGAGATAATGCTCCACAAAGTGATAATAGAGGTATTTCATCTATGATATTAGGAATAATTTCATTAGGTATATTCACATTTTTTAATTTTGAACTTCTCACTTTTATATCTCCATAAGGTTCTATATCATCTTTTAAATTTATTTCTATATCCGCACCCATTTTTTTTAAAATATTTAAATATCCTGTTCTTGAAGGATTTAATCCTATATTTTTTAATATTATTTCAGCATTTTTATGAAGAACACCAAGAGTTATAAAAAAAGAAGCAGATGAGAAGTCTCCAGGGATTTTTAGTACTATATCTTTTGGCCTCGAAGGATTTATTATTATATTTTTTGAGTTTATTTGTAAATCACAATTAAAAGCACTCAATATTCTTTCTGTATGATCTCTACTATCTATTCTTCCACGTATAATAGACTGTTCTTTGCAATTCAAACCACATAGTATCAGACCACTTTTAACTTGTGCACTTGCAATTTTTAAATCATATTCTATTTTTTTTATTTTTTTACCTTTTATAATTATTGGCAAAAAATTATCATCAGATATTATTTCTCCACCATTTTTTAATATTGGTTCTATTATTCTTTTCATAGGTCTTTTAGATAGAGAATCATCACCTATCAATTGAAAAGAACCTTTTAAAGAAGATAACATTCCAATCATAAGTCTTGCAGTCGTTCCAGAATTCCCACAATCAAGTGGTACTAAAGAAAATATTTTTTTTGGTGGAATTATTTCTAAGTAGTCATTTTTTTCTGTTATTTTACAATCAAGTTTTGTTAAAATTTTTAATGTACTCAATGTATCTAAAGCTTTTAAAGGATTTATTATAACACTTTTATTTTTAGATATAACTGAAAATATAAGACCTCTGTGTGTTATAGATTTATCATAAGGAATATATATAATTTTTTTTATTTTTTTTAAAGGAAGTATTTTCTCACTTTTCATGATTAACCTCTTGAATAATTTTAAATAAGGCTTGAGAGTTTTTATATATTCTTTCAAATGTTCTAAAATCAATCGTTTGATTTGAATCTGATATTGCAATTTCAGGTTTTGGATGTATTTCAAGCATTATTCCATTTGCTCCAGCAGCAATAGAAGCATAAGTTAATTCTTCTATTATATCTCTTCTTCCAGCTGCATGACTTGGATCAGAGATGATTGGAAGAATTGTTCTTCGTTTTAAAATAGGAATTGATGATATATCTAATGTATTACGTGTTGAATTTTCAAATGTTCTTATTCCTCTTTCACATAATATTATATTTTTATTATTTTCTTTTGCTATATATTCTGCTGAATAAATAAATTCTTCTAGATTATTCATAAAACCTCTTTTTAAAAGTATCGGTTTGTCAGTTTTTGCAACTTGTTTCAATAATTCAAAATTTTGTGAATTTCTTGAACCAATTTGTATTATATCTGAATATTTTTTCACCATTTCTAAATTTTTTTCGCTATTTGCTTCTGTTACAACTTTTAATTTATATTTATTTGCAACTTCTCTTATTATCTCAAGACCTTTTACACCATAACCTTGAAATGAATATGGTGAAGTTCTTGGCTTATAAGCTCCTCCTCTTATAAAAAAAACATTTTGTTCTTTTAAAAAATGAGCAATTTCATCCATGATTATTTTATCTTCAACAGAACAAGGACCTGCTATAAAAGTCATATTATTCTGACTTATAATAGTAGTATCTATTTTTATATCTATACCTTTTTCAAATTTATCTTTTTTTTCAACTATTAATTTAGACATTTTACTCTCCCATTAAATCTGGTCTTAATTTTTTTGCTTCATTTAAATAAATGAAATTAGAAGTTTCACTTTCACAATTTATTAAAAGCCTTATAATTTTTTTTGGTGAATTTTCAAACATTGCTTCTTGTACACACATAAATGCTACATCGTTTAAATTAAATTCTTTTCTCAAAAAAGTTACAGGATTAAAGGCTGTTATATCCGGTGTAACTGTTGCTATTATACTATACACTTTTTCTATTTTATTTTTATTTAATATTTCATTATAAAGTTCTAAAATACTTTTTTTTATAGAATCATAGTCATTAAATTTTATCGATGTAGCTCCCCTTATAACATTCATAATTATCTTCTCCATTTATAATTTTTTTAAAATTATAAAGTTATGTTATCATATATATATTAATTTTAAAAATAAGAAGGTGATTTAATGGTAAATATACTGTTGAGTGAATATAGATTAAATGAAAATTGGATAAAGAATGAAGTTTTTAAATATTTAAATAGTGATTATAATGTTGTTATAATTCCTTTTTCATTCTCAGAAAATGAAATTTCTAATGATACAGAATGGCAAAAAGCTTATTCAAAAGAAACTGGAAGCTATTATAATATAATAATAAAACAATTTTTAGATTTCAATATCAAAGAAAATAATATAAAATGGTTAAATTACTATGCTCAGGATAATGATGAAATGATTAGTATAATTGAAAAATCTGATATTGTATTTTTAACTGGAGGTTATACAAAAAAAGCTGTAAAAAGAATTATTAAAAAAAATCTTGTGAATTCTATTAAAAAATCAAAAGTTGTAATAGGTGCAAGTGCTGGAGCATTGATGCAATTTAATGAATATTTTGCTTCTCCAGATGAAAATTTCGGATATGATAAATTCAATTATTATGATGGATTAAAATTAATAAATAGTAATTTCATGATAGAAGTTCATTATAATGATACTAAATCTCAAAATGATTCTATAAAAAGAGCTTTAAAAGAAAAAGTTGAAAAAGTATATGCTTTAACTAATGAAGGCGGACTTATAATAAATAATAATACTATAAAATTATTAGGCAATGTGATAGAATTCAAAAAATAAATAAAAAAAATGATTTTCATTAAAGTACAATGAAAATCATTCTTTAATTAATATATATCAATATTCGAAATTGCAGTGTTTATATCTAAATAGAGTTGTGGCATATCTCTATCTCTGTTCATTCCATTTATATTTCTTGTAAATATTGCTGTTGATTTATTATAATCATATCTTGTATTTTCTAAAACATCTATATCAGCCTTAAAAATTGCTGAATTTGATATTAATTTAAGATATTTCATATCTCCTTGATTTTCATAATATAATCTTGTTATCGCAGTATCAAAATGTATTTCATTTATACTGGAATAATTATCTTTAACTCTTAAGTCTGCATAAGCACTATCAATATCTATTTTGTAATTTTTATCTTTTGGTAAAACCAAGGTTATATATCTATTTGTTCCTTTAAGAAAATTATCATCATAATCTATTTTTATTTTATCATTAAGAATTTTTATATCTGGTTTTAAATCATCTGAATCGTATTCAATCGATATTTGGTCTATATCTTTTACTTCAATCGCAAGCACTACTGATGGATAATCTATATCTATATCTACATTTTTACTTTCTGTATTCAATATTTCAAAGTTTCTATTTTCCGAATTAAAATCAAAGAATCTGCTCTCAAGAGGCATAAAAACTATATATATTGCAAAAAATATACCAAGCAAATAATTCACATATTTCATCCATCTTAAACCTTTTATACTTGACAAAATTGAGATTCCTATGAAAACGAAAAAGATTGGCCACAGTCTAAAAAAATTAAATATCATTCTAAACAATATTCCAGTATTAAAAAATCCAGTTAATAAAAGTACTCCTATCAATAATATTAAAAGACCAATTATCGCCCTCATCATTTTCTCCCCTTAACAGAAGAATACATCATATATCCTCCAAGTGATATTAATATTATACTTATCAATATTTTCCAAGCCTTTGCAAAAAAATCAAAAGGCACGAATATATTAAAGAGTAATGATGCTCCAACAAAAATTATTATTATAGCAACTATAGCCTTAAAAATTTCTGGATTTCCTTCATCTTTATTATTAATTTTTTGAGATGTAGAATTTTTTGTTGATTCTTGATTAAAAGAACCGTATTGTCTATATTCTTCTTCTCTTTCTCTTGTATAACCTATTGGTTCATTTGGAATTATTATAGCAGCAATTATGTATACTAATAATCCAGTTCCCCAAGCAAAAATAGATGCAAACCATATTAACCTTATTAAAACTGGATCAACATTAAAATAATCGCCCAATCCACCACATACACCAGCAAAAATTCTATTTGTTTTAGAACGATAAAGTCTGTTCATACATCACACCTCCATATTAATAAATATAAAAAATATAATTAAAAATTTTCTTTGTTTTGTTCTTCATATTTTTTTTTATAATCAAAATCTTCTTTAAAATCTTCTTTAAAATTTTTTTCTCCATATATAATAGTTTTTTCTGGTATTATTATCATTCCAACAATATAAGCTATTATTCCAAAACCTCCAGCAAAAATTAATGCAAAAAATAATAATCTAATTATGGTTGGATCAATATTAAAATATTCAGCTATTCCACCACAAATTCCAGAAATTTTCCTGTCTGATATTGATTTATAAAGTCTTTTATTCATATTATCACCTCTATCCATTATAGTGTATTAGTTTTATATAACACCTTATTTTTATTATAACACATATTTTAATAAAAAATCAAGTTATATTAATATGAATATATTGTATCAAGAGCTATAGTATAAAAATCTAAAACTTGACTCGATTTTATGTTTTGTTTAATAAATTGAAAAAAATTCAAATTAAATTTATATATTTCTTCTTCTTTTATTAAGATATATTCAGTACCTCTTTGAATATAATTTTCTTCATTTACTAATTCAGAAAAATTATTTGAAACCTTAGTTTCATCATATTTCATCTTGAATATTTTTGAATCTCTCTTTTCAAAATCAGCTTTAAATTCTACAAAATAATCATAATCTCTAAAATCTTTTTTTTCCATTTTAAAAATCACACTTATATTTTTTACTTCATCAAAATCAAAGATATCTTTCCCAAAGATCATAAGATTATCTGCTTTTAATGAAAAAATAAAAATAGGATATAACAAAATAAAAATAGATACAAAATAATTTTTTTTCATAATAAACACCTCCAAAGATTATAATAACAAAAAATACTTTTAATTTCATTAATATTTGCTTTTTATTAAATTTAATGATATAATATATATATCCGGATGAGAAATATTGCGCGCTAATCCCTAAAAGTAAGGGAGGTGGTAGTTTGATTACTACAGATAAGGTGATTTCAAATTGAGGTAGCTTTAAAAGCTACCTCTTTATTTTTAGTTACTGAATGATCTAGTTTTTTTATATTTAACCCAATTTACAGATATCATTATTAAAACTGATATCATTATTAAAGCACCAATCCATTGCATAAATGAAAATCTTTCTTTTAATATTATGAATGAAAATACTGCTGAAAAGACAGGCTCTCCTATAAATATTAAAGCTGTTGTATTTGTACTAACCACTTTTTGATATTTCAATTGAGCGAGTGTAGTCCATATTGTTGCAATTAATACCATATAAATACTTGCAGACATAGCAAATATACTTACATTCCAATTCTTTCCTATAGAAAAAATTGTATTTAATATTGCCACTGCTACAAATTGCCAGGTTAATAAAGATGTTTCTGATACTTTTTTAGAATATTTAGTCATTAAAACCATCTGTATTGCAAAAGATATTCCAGAGATAATCGTTAAAAAGTCTCCGAAATTGAATCCTTTTATTCCTCCAGAAAGCATATAAGAACCAATTATAGCTATAGGTAATCCTATTATTTGTTTCTTCTTTAATTTCTCTTTCTCTATTAAGTACGAAAATAACGGTACAAATATTATATAAAGAGATGTTATAAAACCACTTTTAGAAGCATCTGTAAATTGTAGACCATATGTTTGTGTTGTTTGACCTATACAAGTAAATATACCTATTATAAATCCGTATTTAAAAGATTGCTTTTTCCAAATTAATATACTTAATATAGCCGCTAACCAATATCTTATTGCTAAAAAAGCAAAAGAAGACATGCCTTGTATCGCTATTTTTTGTATTGGAAATGTTGAGCCCCATATTAAAGTAACAAATATGAGATTTATAAAAGCTTTAGATTGTCTTGACATATTTTCCTCCAATATTTTTTATAATAAATTTATTCAATTATATCAAAATAAATAAGATTTTATTAAATTTAATTCGTTTAACGAATTATTTATATTTTGTCCGTACTATATTTAATATAAAAATAGTATTTTATATTAAACATAATAATAAATTTAGCAAGGTGCGTGAAGATATGAAAGACAAAAAAGTTGATTTAACAAATTCAAACATTTTTAAGTCATTGGTTAAACTTTCCTTACCAATTGTAGGTACATCTTTTTTACAGATGGCATATAATTTAACAGATATATATTGGATTGGTAAAATGGGAAGTAATGCAGTAGCAGCAGTTGGAACTGCTGGTTTTTTTATGTGGTTTTCTAATTCTCTTTCTCTTATGCCAAAAACAGGTAGTGAAATAACTGTTTCTCAGTCTGTTGGAAAAAATGATATGAAAAATGCAAGATTATATGCTCAAAATGCTTTAACTATAGGTTTCATATTAGCTTTGATTTATTCTGTATTTTTAATTATTTTTAAAGCTCCTTTAATAAATTTTTTTAATATTCCCGACAAAAATGTAGTAGAAAGTTCTATAAGATATTTAAATATTGTAAGTTATGGAATGATCTTTGCATTTATTAATCCAGTTTTTACTGGAATTTTAAATGGTTATGGCGATAGTACAACCCCTTTCAAATACAATACTTACGGATTATTTATGAATATAATTCTTGATCCACTTTTCATATATGGATTTAAATTATATGAAGCTGGTGCAGCTTATGCAACTGTTTTATCTCAAATGTTTGTTTTTATTTTATTTTTATATAAAGTAAATATTAAAGGATATCCTTTAAATACTATGCGTTTTTTTAGAATGCCTGATAAAATTCATGCTTTAAAAATCATAAAACTTGGATTTCCAGTAGCTTTACAGAATGGACTTTTTGCATTTATTTCCATGAATATAGCAAGAATAATATCACAATGGGGTGCCGTTGCAATTGCTGTACAAAAAGTAGGTGCTCAAATAGAATCTATTTCTTGGATGACAGCAGGTGGTATAGCTACAGCATTAAGTTCTTTTACAGGTCAAAACTATGGAGCTAATAAACCTAATAGAATATTAAAAGGATATTTTTCAGCTTTAACTATATCTATGAGTATTGGTGCTTTTGCCACAATGCTTTTTCTTTTTCTTGGAGATAATATTTTTGCATTATTCATTCCTGGAGATTTTGAAGCTATATTTGAAGGTGCTGATTATTTAAGAATACAAGCTTATTCTCAAATACTCATGACAATTGAAATAACAACGATGGGAGCTTTCAATGGTCTTGGTAATACAATTCCACCTTCTTTAGTGAGTATAATATTCACATCTTTGAGAATTCCTATAGCTATTTTCTTATCAAATCAGATTGGCTTGAATGGTGTTTGGTGGACAATAAGTTTAACAAGTATGTTAAAAGGTATAGTAATTGCTATATGGTTTGCATTCTTTATAAAGAAATTTTTGAATAAAAAATGCTTAAATAATTCTATTTAAATTAAAAAAATCAAAACCTTGACTAAGGATATTTTATAGTCAAGGTTTTATTTATATAGAATTTCTTGTTTATCATAATTTTTTCTAATAACACATATATATATTTAATCTAATTTTTCCTCTAATAACAAAATATTCTTCTATTATAAATTTTATATTTATATCATTATCTTTGGAATAGTCAAATAAAGATTTATAATATATTGATTTATCTTCTAAATTTTCACATAAAACTTTTATAGCATCACATCTTTCAAATTTTTCAGTGTATGGATTTTTATTTTTTGAAAATGCAAAAATTTCCAAATCGTTTTTTTCTCTATTTAAATCTATTTTCATCATATGTTTTGAAATTATTTCAATATTATTTTTGTTTATTTTTTCATAAAAATAACCTATTTCTTTTCCATATTCATTATTTTTTATATTTGTTTTAATTTTAAAAATATAGCCACTTTTAAACTCAACTTTTTCAAAACTTATATTATAATTACATTCCGTATTACTATACTCTCCAGAAACCAGTATTCTTATTTTTTCTTTTTGTAAATTTAATATTTTTATCTGATCTTCTATTTCTAATAATCTATTATCCAATATTTTTGAAATTTCTATATTTGAATTATATATTATTTTTTTTATTTCATCTAATGATAAACCCAAATTTTTATAATTAAGAATTTCTTTTGATAATATAAACTGTTTTTCACCATAATATCTATATCCATTATCTCTATTTATTTCACAAGGTTTCAATAAATCTATTTCATCATAATATCTCAAAGTTTTCTTAGATAATTTTGAGATTAATGAAAATTCACCTATACTATACATTAAATATCACCTTCAATCATTTTTTTACTTAAAAAATAAAAAGTTAGCCTCAAAATAATAATATTATTTCTCATGTTGAATCTTTTGATTTCTTTACGATTAAAATCTTTTAATTTTCTCATCCTATTACACCTCCTAAAGTATTTATAAAAATTATAAATGTTCCCCCGATAGGAAGGTCAAGTTATTTTTTGTTAAATTATTATATATTATAAAATATTTATATTAATAATAATTCTAACTCTATTCTTAATAAATAAAAAAGCATTACTTATAAAAGTAATGCTTTATGCGAATTTTTTTATTATTTTTAAAAATTCTTCTTCATCTTTTTCTTTTTTTATAATTATTTTTTGTTTTAATTTATTTATTTTACTATAAAATATAGCTTTATCTATAAGTTTTTTATCATAATTTTTGTAAGCAAGTTCAAGAAATTCTTTTCCAAATGCATCTATCATCGGATAAACGTCTAATGCTGGATCTCCGAGTTTTATACCATCAAAATCATCTAAAAAAATTTCTTGATTCTCATTTTCATATATTTTAAATTTATTTAAACTTCCATGAATTAATTTACAACCTATTTGAATGTCATTTTTTAAATCTATGAATTTATCAAAATTATATTTTAAATATTCTATTTCATCTTTTTTTAAATAGGGAAAAACTTCTTTTTTAGCTTCTTTATAAATTTCTATTATCTTATCTTTAGAATTTCTAAGAGGTATTCTATAATCTAATATTTCTGGAGAAACAGAATGAAGCTGAGATAAAGATTTAAGTATTTTTTTATAAATATCTTTATTTTCTTTTATAGGATTCCCCTCTATTCTATAATAGTAATAATTATCAAGTATATCCATTTTAGAGATTCTATATTCAAGAATTTTTGGTATTTTAAATTCTATCTTTTCAGATAATTTCATCTTATTTTTTATAACACATTCCATTCCATTAAGCTCTTGCTTAGCAAATTTAAATACTTCTCTATCATTTATTATAGCTTTATAAAAATCTTCGTGACGAGCATCAAAAATATAATTATTTATAATTAAATCTGGTCTTATACTTTTTATCTTTCTAAGTATTTCTCCAGAACTAACCATTTTTAACCCTTCTTTCAAAAAATTATAGTGTTATATATCATATTAATTATAGTATTAATATATGAAAGAAGCTTTATCTATTCAATAATATTGTGAAAATTTTAATTATTGTATAAAGTGATTCATAATAAATCGCATTTTATTATTATTATATTTTTAACTATTATCACATAATTTTTATATATAATCACATTTTTTTACTTTTTATTTTATATTTCCTTTAAATAATATATATAATAATATATATAAGAAACAAAATTCAAAGGAGGCGATTTTTATGAAAAAAATTTTTACTTTATTAATTGTTTTATTTACTTTAAGTATTTTCTTTGCGGAGACTAATAATATTTTTACTTCAAAAGAATCTCTCAGTTCTGATGAAATAAATGCTATTTTATTAATGAGAGAAGAAGAAAAATTAGCAAGAGATGTTTATGACTATTTTGCCAATCTATATAATTCAAAAATTTTTTATAATATTTCAAATAGCGAGCAAAAACATACAGATTCTGTAAAAAATATTATAGAAAAATATAATTTAGAAGATCCTTTTATAAACTCTACTGGAGTATTTGAAAATGAAGAATTACAAAACATTTATAATGATTTAATCGAAAAAGGAAGCAATTCATATATTGATGCTTTAAAAATTGGAGCCATGATTGAAGAATTAGATATTAAAGATATCAGAGATTCTTTAAATTATATAGATAATGAAGATATAATATTTGTGTTCAATAATCTTGAAAAAGGTTCTGTAAACCATTTAAACTCTTTTATGAAGAATATAGAAAAATTAAATTCACAATATTCACCAATATATTTATCTGAAGACGAATTCTATAAATTAATAAAATAAAAAGCCTTTAAAGGCTTTTTATTTTAATTACAGATTCTCTTTCTTTTAAAATTGTGGGTAATAATATTTTTCTTTTAACTGCACTTTTACATCTATTCTCTATTCTTTCAATTAATAAATTTGCAGCATTAACACCTATTTCTGTTCTTGGCTGAGCTATAGTAGTAAGAGCGGGATATGTATAAGCTGAATAAAAATCATCATCAAAACCCATTACAGATATTTCTTCAGGTATTTTGATTCCTTTTTCATGCAAACATTTTATTCCTCCCATTGCTTGCCAATCATTAGTATAAAATATGGCTGTAACTCTATCTCTTTCATCTTCTAAGTACTTTTTTGTGGCATTATATCCATGTTCAGCTTTATATCCACCTTTTTCAAAATAAATATCAAGATCTTTTTTCTTATATGCATAATCAATAAAAGCTTTTTTTCTTTCAGAAAAAGAATAAATTGTTTTATCTCCAGTAATAAAGAGTATTTTTTTATGACCTTTTTTATAAAGATATTCAATTGCTTTTAATCCAGAATTATAATTATCTATACTAACTGAATCTATTTGAATTTCACTATCTTTTCTATCAACAACTACAACTGGAATAGCAGAATTTATTAATTTTTCTATATAATTTTCATCTTCTTTAGATGTGCAAATAATTATTCCATCTACTTTTCTTAAAAGAAGTTCATCTAAAACAGCTACTTCTTTTTTTAAAAGACTGTTGGTTGTAGTTAAAAACATTTCATAATTTTGTTCCAATAATTGTTTTTCTATGCCATCAACTATTATATTATAATGTTGTCCTCTAATATTTGGAATTAATACTCCTATAGTTTTTTTTGATGATTTTTTTAACATATCTGTTCTCGTATAACCAAATTCTTTTAAAATTTTTAAAACTTTTTTTCTAGTTTCTTCTGAAACATTTTTCTTTCCATTTAATACTCTTGATATTGTTGTTATAGAAATTCCAGAATATTTTGAAATATCTCTAAGCGTTGTCATTTTTTCACCTCTATTTAAATATAACCTAAAACTCCGAAAAAATTCGGAGTTTATTTTAAATAATTATATGGAAATTTTGCAAAATCAATCATATCATCAGGTATTTCATTATTTTTAATTATTTCTTTAAATATGTAATAAGAAGGTCTTGGTGTCCTTTTTTTAGTTTTAAAATCAATACTTATAATGCCAAATCTTTTATTTAATCCTTTTGCCCATTCATAATTATCTGAATAGCTCCAATGAAGATAACCAAAAACATCTGCTCCTTCTTTTATAGCTTCATTCATCATTATTAAATGACTTATTAAATAATTTTTTCGAGAGATATCTTCTTCATCTGATAATCCATTTTCTGTTATTATCATAGGTTTATTATATCTTTCTTTTAAGGCTAAAAGTAATTCCTTTAATCCCTCTGGATATATTTCCCAACCAATATCAGAAACCGGTCTATTATCTTTAGATTTACTCATTCCAACACAACTTTGCCCATATCCGGAAATTGATTTTATATCATGAGGTGTTTTTTCAAACATTGTTCTCGAATAGTAATTAATTCCTATAAAATCACATCTTTTTTCAAGATCTTTTCTATATCTTTTTTCATCTTCAAAATTTTCTTTATATACTCCTTTTGTTATCATATCCATAAAATAATATGCAGATTTATACATTGCTTCATCACATATATTTTTATTCTCATCTAAGGTTGTCGCCCAAGTAAAAGCATATATTAATCCTATAGGTTTTTTTGTATAGTTTTTCATCGAGTCATAAGCTCTTGCATGTGCTTGTGCTTGATTTTTTAATGCTTTGATATAATAAAGTTCATTCATTATAGCAGGAGGAAATCCAGCCATACAATTCAAATATCCCAAAGAAGAAACTACTTGAGGTTCATTTTCAGTACTCCAATAATCAACTACTTCATCAAATTCATAAGCCATAAATGCTGCATATTTTACAAACTCTATTATTGTATCTTCATCAACCCATCCAAAAGGGCCCTGTCTTAAATTATTTACTTTTATTGGATCATGTATCCATAACGGTAATGTGAAATGCCATAAGTTTAAAAATATTTTCATTCCTTTATTTTTGGCATCATTCATAATATTTTTATAATCTTCTATAGCTTTCTTATCTGCTATTTTCTTTAACTCTTTTATAGTTTCTTCAGTAATTTTTATATCTATTATATCCTTTTTTTCTCTTAAAATATCAACTTTTATATCTTTTGTGCTTTCTTTAAAAATCCTAGACCATTCGACACCCAGTCTTAATATATTGCAACCCATCTTTTTCATATATGAATGATCTTCTTCATAATAGTTAAAATAATCTGGACCATCTTCAGGTTTATCTCCACTAACAATACCATTCTCTATATTCAAACTATTATTAACCCATTTATACCAATCTGTATTTTTGTCTATATATTTACCAGATTTATCTCCCATTTCGAATTGAAATCCTGAAATAGAAAATCCCCATAAAAAATCTTTTTCAAACTTGTACATTTAAATACCTCCATATCTATAAACTGAATAAAACATTATGATTTTTTTCAACTTCTATAAATCCCTTTTTATCTTTTGAACTTTTATAAAATTCTTCTACTTTTTTATTTATATCTTCTGGTAAAAATTTTTCATTTTTATTCCATTTGTTTCCTATATCCGGTATAGACTTTAAAAGCATTTTTGTATATGGATGAATTGGATTATTATAAACAAGAGATGTTTCTCCTTTTTCAACAAGATTACCCTTATGCATTATAAGAGTTGTATCACTTATATAGTATCCAAGTGAAAGATCATGTGTTATAAACAATACAGCCATACCTTTTTCTTTACATATTTTTGCAAGAAGATTCAAAACATCTATTCTTGTGGATGCATCTAACATACTTATTAATTCATCAGCAATTAGAACATCAACATCCATTATCAAAGCTCTTGCTATTAAAAGTCTTTGAAGTTGACCACCACTTAATTGATGAGGATATTTTTTCAATATGAATTCCGGATTCATTCCAACACATTCTAAAGAATCCCTTATTTTCTCATTTTTATTTTTACTTTCTCCAATAAAATTTTTAAATATCATATCAAATATTCTATCTATTTTAAAAAGCGGATTAAATGATGCAAATGGATCTTGAAAAATACCTTGAACCTTTTTATAATATTTTCTTTTATCTTTATATTCTAAATTTATATCCTTATCTTTATAATAAATATTCCCTGATGAAGGTTTTAATAATCTTAATATGAGTTTTCCAATTGTTGTTTTTCCACTTCCACTTTCTCCTATAAGGGATATTATCTCTCCCTTTTTTATTTCAAATGTAATATTATTAACTGCATGAATTTTTTTCTTAGATAAAATTCCTATTGAAAAATCTTTTTGTAAATTTTCTACTTTCATCAAAGTATTAGGCATTTTTATCACCTTCGATCTGTTTGTAATTCCAACAAGAAATTACATGATTTTCATCTATTTTCTTTTGAATTGGGGTTTCTTTAGAACATATTTCTGTTGCATATTTACATCTAAACCTAAATCTACAACCGTCTCCTATATTCAAAAGATTTGGAGGTGTACCTTCTATTCCTTTGAGTTTTTCATTAATATACTGAACATTGTTTTTAGGTAATGAAGATATTAAAGCCTTTGTATAAGGATGTTTTGGAGACTTTATTATGATATCAGAGTCTGCTATTTCTGCTACATGACCAGCATACATAATCATTATTCTATCAGCAACTTGGTATAATATTGATAAATCATGAGTTATAAACATGGCAGATCCGATTATTTTTCTATCTCTGAAATCAGATATCATATTTGCAACAAATCTCTGAGAACTAACATCTAAAGCTGAAGTAACTTCATCACATATTAGCAAATCCGGATCTAAAAGAGTTGATATTACCATTACAAGTCTTTGTTTCATACCCCCAGAAAGTTCTATTGAGTAATTATCCAAAATAGATGGTGATAAGTTCACTAAACTCAATCTTTCTTTTACTTTGTCAAAAAAATTTTTATCTGGATTTATTCCATGCTGAGAAACTATATCAGAAATAAATATTTTTATTTTTTTAGTTGGACTAAAAGCATCCATAGCAAATTGAGGTATTATAGATAAATTTTTAAATCTTAATTTATTCATTTCTTTATTTTTTAAATTCATAATATTTGTTCCATTTAAAATAGCTTCTCCAGATATATAATTTAATGGCTTTTTCAAGAGAATTAATCCATTTCCAAGAGTAGATTTACCACATCCAGATTCTCCAGCAACACCTAATATTTCTCCTTTTTTTATTTCAAAATCAATTCCATCTATAGCTTTGACATATCCCCTTAATGTCTTATAATAAAGTTTCAAATCTTTAACTTCAAGTATTTTATCATTCATATAAATCACATCTCTCTCAATGTAGGATTAAAGACTTCATCAAGACCCGTATTTATAAAATAAAGTGAAGTCACTAAAACAGTCAATATAACTCCTGGTAATATAGCCCACCACCAAAGACCCAATTGTATTGCATTCCAATTCACAGCATTTTGCATTATAAGGCCCAATGAAATTCCTCTTGTAGGACCTAATCCTATAAAATCGAGACTAACAGAAGTCAAAATTGCACCTGCAAATTGCAAAATATAAACCATAAATACATATGAAAACATGTTATAAGCTATATCATCTTTTATTATTTTAAAAGATGATGCTCCAGAAATTCTTGAAAGATTGACAAACTCTTTATTTCTTAATGATAAAGTTTGTGAACGTACGGCTCTTGCAACCCAAGGCCATGATGTAAATCCAATTATCATACTTTGAGTAATTACACCTCTATAAGGCAAATATGCAGATAATATTATTAATAAAGCTATTGTTGGTATTACAAGCAACATATTAGTCATCATCATCAATAATTCATCAAGAAAAGAACCACTTTTATATCCTGCAAAAAAACCTATTATCAAACCTATTATAGTTCCTATAGTTCCTCCTATAAAGCCAACTACAAAAGTAGATCTAAGTCCATAAATAACTTGAGAAAATATATCTCTTCCAAATATACTTGTTCCCATAAAATGTTCTAATGAAGGGCTTAAATATGGTTGCCCTGCAAACTCTTCATAATCATAAGGAGCTATTAAAGGGCCAAAAATTGCCACTATTAAAAGGAATAAAAATATTGAAATTCCTATTATAACTTTTTTATTTCTCAATGCAAAATATAAATTGTCATTCTTTTTAATTTTTTCTATAAAACTCATTTTATCAAACCTCCCCAGAGAAAGAAAATCTAACTCGTGGATCTATTAACATGTATACTATGTCTACGAGGAAATTTGCAACCAATACTCCTATTACAATGAATAAAAAACAACCTTGAACAAGAAAATAATCTTGATTTAGAATGGCTTTCAAAAGCGTATAGCCTATTCCAGGATATGAAAAAACTATTTCTGTTGTAAATGCTCCAGCAACTATAGTTCCCAATTGAAGTGCAAGACCTGTTACTTGGGGAAGTATAGCATTTCTAAATGCATATTTTCTTATAAGTTTTTCAGAACTTCCCAATGATTCCATATATTTTGAGTAATTTGAACCCATTTCATAAATGATCATATTTCTCATTCCTATTGCCCATCCACCTAACATAACTATAAAAAGTGATAAAAATGGTAAAATCCAATGATGTAAAAAATCCAATATGAAATCCATTCTTAATCCTGGGACCATTATATTACTATATGCTCCATTGATTGGAAACCATTCTAACTTAACTCCAAAAAAGAACACTAATAAAACGGCAAACCAGAAATAAGGCGAAGATGTTAAAACATAAAAAAATGGCATCATTATATTATCAACTTTTTTGTTTACACCTGACCTTGCTCCAAGTTTATTACCAACAACCCAACTTAAAAGTATTGCAGGTATTAAAAGCAAAATATCATATACAAGTGCTTGAGAAATTATTTCTGAAACTTTCTTTGGATATAAGTAAATACTTATACCGAGATCACCTGTAAACAAGGATTTCCAAAAACTAAAATATTGAGTCAACAATGGTTGATCAAGTCCAAAAGATTTAGTAAAAGTGCTTCTAACTATCTCACTACTATTTTCAAGGCCATTAAACCTCGAAAGAAGCATAGATATAGGATCTCCTGGCATAAATCTTGGAATTGCCCAATCTAATGTAACAGCAAAGAAAAAAGTTATCATATATATAATTATTTTTTTTCTGAGATATTTACCCATTTTATCCTCCTTCAATATTGAATAAAAACAGGCTCCGAGGAGCCTGTTATTTTAATTGGCAGGTTTCATATTTAAAAGCATATTTAAACCACCTATTTGCCATTTTCCCCCCCAAGTACTTGGATAACCTATAGGATTATCCTCTGTTGGATAGTTTGTCCAATAAGAAGTAGAACCTTGGAACCACATACCGTTATACCATAATGGTATTGAAGGCATTTCTTCTAATAATATTTTTTCTATATTTGATGCTATTTCTTTACTATTTGAAGATCCTTCTTTTGCAAAATTAAATTTTATAATCAAATCAAATAAATCTTTATTTTCATATCTTCCCCAATTACCTTGAGTTATTTCATTTGTATATATTCTATTTGAAGCTACCCAATTCCAATATGTCCAAGGTGTTTTAGATACACTTGAACTTGCATTATCTATAAGCATATCAAATCCACCCTTTTGTCTCATAGATAGAAAAACAGAATAATCTGGGAATTTTGCATTAACATTTATCCCAACTTCTCTCAATCCAGATGCTATTATTTTTGCCGCTTCCATCCAATCTGTCCAGCCATTAGGAACAACAAGTTCAAGACTTATTGTTTTTCCATCTGGTGTTTCTACATAACCATCTTTATTTATATCTTTATAGCCATTTTCAGCCAAAATTGTTTTTGCTTTTGAAGGATTATAATTAAATCCATAATTTTTTTCTATATCTTTATCTATATAAGATTTCCAAGAATCAATAGGTATAAGCCCTGTAGCTCCTGCTGGTTGAACTTGTTCTTCATAAACTTTCTCTGCTATCATTTCACTATTTATTGCAAAAGATACAGCTCTTCTAAAATTAGAATCATCCATAGGTTTTTTGTTTACATCCATAAATAATATTGCTACGTTTTCAGGTAACATGTATGGAGCTTCTTTATAATATGTAGTTAAATTATACAAAGATTTTATCCTTGGTACACCAGGTATAAAGAAATTTGAAATATCCAATTCACCTTTCATAAGCATTCCTAATGAAACATTGTTTCCTGAAATTTGCATATAAACAATTCTTTTAGGTGCAGGTTTTCCAAATAAATTATTCCCCCACCAATTTTCATTTCTTATCCAAATCATTCTATCGGCACCAACAGCATCATATTTATACATGCCTGTTCCCATTGGATATTTATTAGCTGTTTCAAGTAATTCTTTCTGTGTCATATTTTCCCATATATGATGTGGCATTATAGGTTGCTGATATAAAAAATATGACCATTCATGATATCTTGATTCTTTAAAAGTTATTTTAACTTGATATTTTCCAATTATTTCAACATCAGATACATAATTCCAAACATTTGAATAACTCAATTCATACTTTCTTGAAATATCAAATGTAAAATAAACATCATTAGAATCAAAAGTATTTCCATCGGCCCAATTTATACCTTTTTTTAGAGTTAAAAGATATTCATTATCTGATATCCATTCGCCTTTTTCAGCAAGCCATGGTTTCAAATTATTTGAAAGAGGATCATAAGTAAAAAGTGTTTCATATACTAATCCAACGGTTCCAGTTGTAGCATTCCATGGAGTAAAAGGATTCCAATTAGTTGGTGTATTCCACAACCCCCCACCAGCAACAAAAGTTTCATTTCTATCATAAGTTTCTCCAAAAGATAGATTAAAAGCAAATACTATCAAACTTATAACTAAAAAAATCTTAAAAAATTTCTTCAATTTGTTTCCCCCCTTTTTTCATAGTTCATCAAAATTTTAGCATGAAACAATTTTCATGAAAAGTTTCAGGTCTATTGAAAGATTTGTTTCATAAGTATTTATTGTTAAATAAACATTTTAATCTCTTCAAACCTTTTATTTTCTTAATCATTTATTTATAAAAAATACAAATATATTTAATGATTTATATTTTTAATCATAATTTTTATTTCTATAATAATGTAAAATATTTCATATTTTTTGCAAAGTATATTAAATATGTTATAATATATTTAAAGCAATTTTTATATTTTCTTAATGAATTAAAAAGGATTTGGAGGATTTGTATGGATACTTTAGATTTGATAACTTTAAGAGAATGTTTTAAAAAAAGTAATGAAGAAATTATCAAAATATATCAAGGACAAGAAAATGCTCCTGTTTTTAAAGAAGACTACAACTCTAAAAAATTGAATATTTATAATCATTTAAAAAAATATAAAGATATCAAAATAATTAATTTTTGGGATTCGGATTATCCTGAAAATTTAAAAATTATTAAAGACCCTCCAGTAATTTTGTATTATAAAGGAGATATTTCTCTTATAAAAACAAAAACTGTTTCTATAGTGGGTACGAGAAAACCAACAGCTTATGGAATAAAAACAACTGAAGAATTTTGTGAAATATTAAGTGATTATACAACTGTAAGTGGTATGGCTTACGGAATAGATTCTGCTGTACATAAAAATTCTAAAAACACTATAGCTGTTCTTGGGAATGGTGTAGATTCGGCTTATCCTAAAGGAAATCAGAAACTTTATGAAAAACTTTGTAATGAAAATCTTGTAATTTCAGAATTTATACCTGGTAGTACACCTTTTAAACACACTTTTCCATATAGAAATAGAATAATTGCTGGTTTTTCAGATAAAACAATAGTAATAGAGGCAGCAAAAAAAAGTGGATCCTTGATTACCGCACGTTATGCTTTAGAGTTTGGCAGAGATGTTCTTGCAGTTCCAGGTGATATTACAAGAGTAAATTCATATGGAACAAATTATTTAATATATTCTGGAGCAACACCTATAATATCTAAAAAAATTTTAAAAGAAATTTTTAATATAAGCATTTCTGGAGAAAAATTAAACACAAATAATTCTCTTGAAAATCAATTAATAGATTTAATAAAAAATAACATAAATACAGTTGATTTAATATGCAATAAACTCAATGAAGATGTTTCAATAGTTTTATCTACATTGATGAATCTTGAAATTAAATCAATAATTTCACAAGAATCAGGTGTTTACTTTCTACTTTAAGGGGGAATATTATGCCAATATTGAGACAGGAAGAAATTAAAAAACTTGTATCTGCTGATTATTATGATCCTTTTTATTTTTTAGGTATTCATAAAATGAATAAAAAGCAATTTGTAATCAGAACTTTGCAACCTTTTGCAGAAGTGGTACAGCTTGTCAGTGATATTAGCAATGATTTTTTTAAAAAAATCGATGAAAACGGTTTATTTGAAATAATTATTGATGCAAATGACTTTTTTGAATATGAATTGCTATATACTGGAAAAAATAAGAAGAAATGGCAAACAAAAGATCCTTATTCTTTTTTACCTGTATTTGGTGATTTAGATAAGTACTTATTTAAGAATGGAACACATTATAATATATATGAAAAACTTGGAGCACATGTTATGAAAATAAAAGATGTAGAAGGAACTTTATTTTCAGTATGGGCACCAAATGCTAAAAGAGTAAGTGTAGTAGGTTCATTTAATGGTTGGGATGGAAGAATTCATCAAATGAGAGTTCTTGGAGATAGTGGTGTATGGGAAATTTTTATTCCAAATGTAAAATCTGGAGATATATATAAATATGAAATAAAGACTCAAAGCAATGATATTCTTTTAAAATCAGATCCTTATGCATTCTTTAATGAAATGAGACCAGCAAATGCATCTGTTGTTTTTGATATAAATGATTTTAAATGGAAAGATTCTAAATGGATGAAAAAAAGATCTAAAAATAATTTTAAAGAAAAACCCATGAATGTTTATGAAGTTCATGCAGGATCTTGGAAGAGAAAAGAAGAAAATAATTTTTTAAATTATAAAGAACTCGCTGATGATTTAGTAGTATATCTAAAAGAAAATAACTTTACTCATATAGAATTGATGCCAATATCTGAACATCCATTGGATATGTCATGGGGTTATCAAATAACGGGCTATTTTGCTCCATCTTCGAGGTTTGGAACTCCAAAAGATTTTATGTATTTTGTAGATAAAATGCATAGAAATAATATAGGAGTTATATTAGACTGGGTTCCAGGACATTTTCCAAAAGATGAACATTCTTTGGGTCGATTTGATGGAACTGCACTTTATGAACATAAAGATCCAAGACTCGGAGAACATATAGATTGGGGTACTTATATATTTAATTATGGTAGAAATGAAGTCAGTAATTTTCTAATCTCAAATGCTCTTTTTTGGGCAAAAATTTATCATATAGATGGTTTGAGAGTAGATGCTGTTGCATCTATGTTATACCTTGATTATAGCCGTAAAGATGGCGAATGGATACCAAATAAATATGGTGGCAGAGAAAATCTTGAAGCCATTGAATTTTTTAAGCATCTGAACTCTATATTAAAAAATGATTTTCCAGGTTTTTTAACAATAGCAGAAGAGTCTACTTCTTTTCCTGGAGTAACTCAAAAAGTTGAAAATAATGGATTGGGATTTGATTTGAAATGGAATATGGGATGGATGCATGATTCTCTTGAATACTTTGAAAAAGAACCTATATACAGAAAATATCATCAAAATGAAATAACTTTTTCTATGGTTTATTCATTCTCTGAAAATTTTATACTTTCCATTTCTCATGATGAGGTTGTATACGGGAAAAAATCTATGATCGAAAAAATGCCTGGAGATTTATGGCAAAAATTTGCAAATTTAAGGCTTTATTATACTTTTATGTATTCACATCCTGGAAAAAAACTTTTATTTATGGGAAGTGAGTTTGCTCAATATAAGGAATGGGATTTTAATCATTCTTTAGATTGGCATCTTTTGAATGAAGAATATAATTATAGTTTGAGTAAATTTTTCAAAGATATTACAAACATTTATTTAAACAAAAAACCTTTATATGAAATAGACTTTGATCCGACTGGATTTGAGTGGATCGATATAAACGATTCAGAAAATTCTATTATTAGCTTTTTAAGAAAAGATAATAATAATAACTTTATAGTTTGTATTTTTAATTTTACTCCAGTTATCAGAGAAAACTATAGAATCGGTGTTCCAAAATCAGGTATATATAAACAAATATTTAATTCTGATAAAGATATTTATTCTGGATCAAATTGGGGTATAATAGAAGAAATAAATTCTGAAAATATACCTTGGCATGGAAAAGATTTTTCTATAAATATTACATTACCTCCTTTAAGTGGTATATTTTTTGAATTAAAATAAAATAGAGGTGATTTCATGAAAGCTATAATACTTGCAGGAGGATCTGGTGAAAGATTTTGGCCATTATCCAATTCAAAAACTCCAAAACAATTTTTAAAAATATTCTCAAATAAAAGTCTTTTAAGGGAAACTTTTGAAAGACTTAATCATAAACTTTCAAAAGATGATATTTTTGTGGTTACTTCTGAAAAACATTTTATTAACACAAAAAATGATATACCCGAATTATCTGAAAATAATATAATTCTTGAACCTATTGCGAGGAATACTGCTCCCGCTTGTATGTTGGCAACTCTGTGTGCGAAAAATGATGATATAGTACTAATTCTACCAGCAGATCATTATATACCTGATTGGATAAATTTTTGGAAAACTGTGGACTTAGCTATAAAAGCAGCTGAAAATGATTCTTTGATAACTTTTGGTATATCACCAAATAGACCTGAAACAGGTTATGGTTATATAGAAAAAAGTGAAGAAATATCTAAAGATATTTTTAATGTAAAATCATTTAGAGAAAAGCCAAATTTAGATACTGCTATTGATTTTTTAAAAAGTAATAATTTTCTTTGGAATAGTGGCATGTTTGTATGGAAAAAATCTGTTTTTATGAATGAAATGAAACTTTATAATAGAGATATGTATGATAAAATGAATGAATTAAATCCAAAAAATATTGAAAAATTGAGAAAAATAATGCCTGAAGTGGAAAGAATAAGTATAGATTATGCTTTAATGGAAAAATCTAAAAATGTAAAATGTATACAATCAAATTTCACATGGTCTGATGTTGGAAATTGGGTTTCTGTAAGAGAACTTGAAGGATATTCCGATAAAAAAGAAAATATATATCTTTTTAATTCAAAAAATGTTTTTATTCATAGCAATAAAAAAGTGGGTATAGTAGGACTCGAAAATATAGTTTTAATAGAAACTGATGATGGAATTTTGATATCTAAAGAAGACTCTGTTCAAAATGTTAGAAATATTGTAGAACAATTAAAAAAAGAAGATAAATTTTAAAATAATAACGGTTTTTAACCGTTATTATTTTTTTAGCATAATTTTTTTACACCATCTTCTATTTTTATTTCATATATTTCACATTTTAAACCCATTTCATCAAAATAATTTCTATTAACAAAATTTTTGAATTCATTTATATTTTTTTTATCTATAAGAGCTATTGCACAACCTCCAAATCCAGCACCAGTCATACGTGATCCTATACAAGATTCATGAGATTGAGCTATAGAAACTATACAGTCTAAGTATTTTCCTGTAACTTCATAATCATTTTTTAATGATTCATGAGATTTATTGAGTATTTCACCAAAAAATTTTATATTATTATTATTATTTAAAGCCTCTATACTTTTATATACTCGCTTATTTTCTTTTATTACATGTTTTGCCCTTTTAAAAAGAACTTTTTCATCTTTTAAATATTCTAAATCTTCAATATCTGCTTGGCATAGATGCTCTATTTTTTTATGTTCTTGTATAATATTTAAAGCTTCTTCACATTCTTTTCTTCTTTCATTGTACTTTGATTCTCCAAGACCTCTTTTTTTATTAGTGTTTAAAATCATTAATCTATAATCTCCAAAATTAGTTGGTATATATGTATAATCAAGTTTATCAGTGTTCAAAAGTATTGCATTGTCCTTTTTACCAAAAGCTACTGAAAATTGATCCATAATCCCAGAATTTATACCAAGAAATTTATTTTCTACTTTTTTCCCCAACATTGATAAATATTTTTTATCTATATTTTTATAATCACTCATATCTAAAAACATAAATCCCATTAAAACTTCTAAAGCAGCAGATGAAGATAATCCTGAACTATCTGGTAATGTAGAATACAAAAGAATATCGAATCCTTTTATATTAAAATTATCTTCTTTCAAATATTTTATTATACCTTTAATATAATTACCCCAACCATCCTCTTTATTAAAAAATAAATCTGATTTTATATCTATTTTTATTGAATTTGGAATATTCATAGATATGACTTTTATTAAATTATCTTCTCTTTCTCTTATAAATCCATATATACCAATCGAAAGTGCTGCTGGAAGTACTTTTCCACCATTATAATCAATATGTTCACCTATGAGATTCACTCTCCCTGGACAAAAATATAAACTTATATTTTTGTCACTCTTTCCATATATTTTCAAAAATTCATTATAAAATTTTTTCATAAAATCACCTCATAAAAGATCTTTAAATTTTTTTATATTATTCCTTAAAATTTCTGCTGTATCTTCAACTAAAAGGGTATTTGTAGCGGCCCATGCTCCCATTTCACTTGAAGCGTACCATTTTATTCTATCTTTATCTCTCAATGGTGGATAAAATTCTATGTGAAAATGGAAATATTTATGAGAATCTTTATATTCATTGCTATTAACTGGGCTCTGATGTACAACCATCATATAAGGAAAAATTTTATCAAATATATTATCAAATCCTCCGGTAAGATATTTTAAAATTTCAGCTAAATCTCTTTTTTCATTATCATTGAATTGTGAAAGATTTGATTTATGATTTTTTGAGACTATGAATGCTCCATAAGGATAATCTGTGAAGAATGGTAAATAAGATATAAAATTATTATTTTCTATTAAAATTCGTTTCTCAAAATTTTTTTCTTTTTTATTCATCTCACACAATAAACATTTTTTATTTTTATTATAATATTCTTTACAACTATCAAGTTCTGCTTTTATTTTTAAAGGTATCCATGAATATGCATATAATTGTCCATGTGGATGAGGCATTGTAACTCCAACTTCTTTACCCCTATTTTCAAATGGAAATACATATTTTATTTTTTCATCTTTAGATAAATCATTATTTCGCTCTTGCCATAGATCGATTAATTCTTTAATATGTTCTAAACTTAGTTGAGGTAATGTAACATTATGATCTGGTGAATATAATATTACTTCACATTTACCATAATTTTCTTTTATTCTATAAAGATCATCATCTTCTAATTCTGGAATATCTGGATTTTGTTTTAAAGTTGGAAAATCATTATCATATTTAAAAACCGTATAATTATCAGGAACATTTTTTCCTTCTCCTGGACAAAAAGGACACCAATCTTGAGGCATATGAGGTCTTTTTTGTCTATTACCTGCAACCATTGTATATGTCCTTAATAATGGATTCCATCTCAATTCAGCCATTAATATCACCTCTTATTTTTAATGATGAATCTCTTATTAATAATTCTATTTCAAGTTTTTGTTTTAATAATTTTTGTTTTGGATTTTTAATTTTTTTATATAACATGTTAAAAGCTTCTTCTCCTAATTTTTCTTTATTAACTCTAATTGTACTAAGAGAAGGAGTTATTAAAGAAGAAAATTTTATATCATCAAAACCAATAACACCAATTTCATATGGTACTTTTATATTGTTTTCTTTCAATGCTTTCAAAACTCCAAAAGCTATCAAATCATTGTAGCAAAAGACACCATCAAATTTTTTATTTTCTTTTAATAATTTTAATATTGTTTTATAACCTGCTTCAACATGTTTTCCTTCATGTATTTTTTCACATATAATTATGTTATTTTTATAATTTAGATCATTTTCATTTAGAGCTTTTTTAAATCCTTCAATTCTATGTTTTGAAGCAGAATTAAAAAGTTCATCTGAAATCATTATTATATTTTTAAACCCTTGATCTATTAGATGTTTAGTTGCAAGATATCCTCCCTCTAAATCATTATTATATATTTCATCCATATCCCAACCTATTATATTTCTACCAACACATACAATTGGAAACTTATTTGAAATTAACCCTTTTATATCTTCATATTTTTTTTGCATTGGAAATAATAAAATGCCATCTACTCTTCTTTCTATAAATACTTCAACTGCTTTTGATTCATTTTCATATAATCCTTCAGAATTCATAACTATTAATTGATAATCCTTTTTTCTTGCACTTTTTTCAATAGAATTAAAAACTTCTGAAAAAAAAGGATTTGAACTATCTGGAATTATAACTCCTATTATTTTACTGTATTTAGACTTTAAAAGTGAAGCATATGAATTTCTTACATATCCCATTTCTTTTGCTTTTTTTAATATTTTATTTTTTGTATCTTCATTTATATCTGGCTTATTATTTAAAGCTCTGGATACAGTATTTATAGAAACACCCATTTCTTTTGCGACATCTTTTATAGTTATATATTTTTTTGTCATAATTATCCTCCTCACCGGTAACGTTCACGGTAGTTGTTATAATTTTAATACAAAAAAATTACTTTTAAGTATAGAAAAAGTTACAAAAAAAGGAAGTCGCTATTAAGCGGCTTCCTCAAAATGGTTTAATTCAACTTCAGTTTCACCATCAAAACTTTCATCTAAAGCAAATTTTAACGATATTAAAGCTATTTTTAATTGTTCATCATCTGGTTCATTAGTAGTTATTTTTTGAAGCATTAATCCAGGATATGCCAAAATTTTACCTATAGGATTATCTATTATTTTAGCTGTCAATCTTTGAAACTCATAAGCTACTCCAGCAACAAGAGGTAACAAAACTATTCTTGAAATAATTTTTTCCCATATAGTGTTGAATCCAAGACCTCCTGAAATAGAAAATACTATTATTGAAGCAAATACTGTTATCAATATAAAACTTGTTCCACATCTTGGATGAAGTGTTGTAAAAACTCTTGCATTCTCTACTTTCAAATCTTTGTTACTTTCATAATTATAAACACTTTTATGTTCAGCACCATGATATTCAAAAACTCTTTTTATATCTTTCATTCTTGCTATTGCAGCAATATAACCTATAACTAGAAATCCTCTAACTATACCTTCAAAAAAAGCAAACCAAAATTCAGATTGTATATTAAAAGGTTTTGCTATTATGACAGGAAGTACTCCAAATCCAAATGTTGCAACTATAAAAGCAAGAATAATTGAAAATATCATATCTTTTTTTGTAAATTCTTCTTCTTCTTCACCTGACATTTTTGCCGAATAAGAAAGTGCCCCCATACCAGTTATCATCGCGTGTAAAAGCACAAAAAAACCTCTTATGAATGGTATCTTTTCTATAATTCCCCATGATTTATCTTTTATTCTTTTTACAGCCACTTTACCATTAGTTTTTTTTACGGCTACTACTGTGTTTATAGCTTTCATCATTACTCCTTCTATTACAGCCTGGCCTCCAACACTTTTTGGTTTATTCATCTTCTAACCTCCTAATTACCTCTTCAGAAATCCCATCTTCAGTAACTAGATAATAAAATTTTAAAGCCTCTTTTTCAATACTATGTTTACCTTTTAAAACTATGGAAGCCTTTTTACGAAATTCATACCTCGTATTTTTATCCATATTTGCAACATCTTTTACTATTGAAATTAACCGCGTGTCATTTCTACACGCGGTAATAATTTCATTAATTATCTTTTCAGATATCATTCTTGAATTTCTTCAACCTGTTTTGATGAAACTTTAAATTTTATACCGGTTCTTGTTTCAGAGCCCACCTCAACTTCTACGAATCCAGGAATTACGAATAATATTTTCCCCTTAGATTCTACAAATCTTCTCGATATTGCTATTGCTTTTACAGCCTGATTAACTGCACCTGCACCTATTGCCTGGATTTCGACTTCATCAGTCTTTGATAGTACTCCTGCAATAGCTCCAGCTACTTTGTTAGGGGCTGATGAATGACTGACTTTTAATATTTCCATCTTTGAGCTCTCCTCCTTATGTGTTAAGAATTCACTATATATTTTATCATAATTTTACGTTTTTTCAAAATTGGATTATGAAAAAGTTAATATTCCTTTTCCATTTTTTTTAGATATGTAAAGATTCTTATCTGAAATTTCAAGATATTTATAAATATTTTCATCTTTTTTTATAACTCCGCCAGCTGAAAAAGTAAAAGTATTTTCAGATTTAAAATCTTTTAATATGTTTTCTATTATTTCTTTTATCTTTTCTTTTTCTGTATTATGTAAAAATATTATGAATTCATCCCCACCAATTCTAAATATATTATCTGTTTTTCTTATATATTTTCTAACTGTATCTGAAAATTTTATCAATATTTCATCGCCATATGAATGTCCATATGTATCATTTATTTTTTTGAAATTATCTATGTCAATCATAACTATACCAAGAGATTTTTCATCAGTTATATTTAATTTTTCAATATATTTTTCATAGCTATTTCTATTTCGAAATTTACATAAAGGATCTATCTCCGCTTCTGTTTTTAAAATATTTATAGCTATTTTATTTTCTAAAATCATAGAGCTTTGTTTTTTTAAATATTCCATTATTTCTATTTGTTCATCAGATATTGGATTTAATGAATATTTATTATCACATATTATGAATCCATATATTTTTTCATTCAATTTTATGGGCATTATTGCAAGTTCTCCGACTATTCCAAGTTTATTTATTGTTATCAAAGGCATAGAACTCAATGGAAGTTTTTCTGATTTGTTTTTTATGAGTATATTTTTTATATAGTCATTTTTTTTGATTATTTTTTCTGATATTTTTATACTTTTTAATTTGTTTAGAAATTTTTCATCTTCTTCTATTAATTCTAGATCGTTTTTATTTTCAAGTATATTCATTTCTATTTTATTAGCTTTTTTACATTTATCATATTCAAAAAAATAAAGCATCGATTTTTTTGCCGAGATCACTTCATAATTTTCATTATATTTTTTGAATAAAATAGCTCTATCAAAACCAGCACCTTGATCACTCGTAAGAATTTTTAATATTGAATTTATAAGATCTTCAAACTCTGTTTCAGGTTTATATGCTTTTTCTATCAACTTGTTTATATTCAAAAGTATGTTAGCAAGTTTATTACCTTTTAACATTATATCCATTATAAATGAAGCTGGCAATTTTTTAGTTTTTGATATCAAATTGACCAATAAATTTGGTAAATCTGACATTAGTTCTTCATATTCAAAATCTAAACTGTGTGCACTACCTATTATTTTAAGATTTTGTTGTTCAATATTATTTACCTCTATTATCTCATTTAAATAAATAGATTTAAATGAATTTGTAAGTTTTATAAACCTATATATATTATCAGGAACATCTATAGGATCTTTGTAGATTTTTATGTCAATTTTAAAATTATAATAAAAACTTTTATCCAGATTATAAAAAAAATATATCATACCAGGATCAACATTAATATTTTTTATATACTTTTCATATTTTATATCATAAAACATAAAATCACCTTAGACTAAAAAACTCTTCGAGCCTTATTATTATACCCGAAGAGTTTGTCAATTTCAATTTATTTACATTTCAGTTATTTGAATCCAAGTCTTTACAATTGATTTTAATATTTCTTCTGGTGTAAAGAGTTCTCCATTAGTCTTTGTTAAAGATTCTATATGTCTATTTATTTTATTTAATTTTGAAAGTTCATGCACATACTGTCCTAAATTTAATTCTGGAACTATTATAGCTTGAGCATTTTTAAATATTCTTTTAAACCTTGAAGTTGGAATTGGCCATATCGTTATTGGTTTAAAAAGACCTACAGGTATTTTATCTGCTCTGGCCATTTTTACAGCTCTCAAAGCACTTCTTGCAGTTGAGCCATAAGCTACAACAACTATTTCTGCATCATGTAACATATATTCATCATATATAGAAATATCTTCTGTATATAATCTTATTTTTGTGTCCAAATGTTGTATCATTTTTTCAGATAGATCTGGATTTCTTACAGGGAAACCTGTTTCATCATGTACAAGTCCAGAAACATGAAATCTTGTTTTTCCCATTTCAACTAATGGTTGTACTCCAACTCCTTCAGTAACATCAAATGGATGAAATAAATCATCATCACTTAATTCTTCTTCTTTTTTTCTTTCTATGTTTTCAGGATATTCATCTTCATATTCAAGATAAACACTTTCTCTCATATGACCTAAAACTTCATCCATCAAAAGAATTACAGGAGTTCTGTATTTTTCAGCATAGTTAAATGCAACCGTAGTATATTTAAAAACTTCTTCAACTGTAGATGGATATAAAACTATTATCTGATGATCTCCATGAGTTCCCCATCTAACCTGCATGATATCACCTTGTGCAGGTTTAGTTGGCATACCTGTACTCGGACCACCCCTCATTACATCAACAAAAACACATGGTGTTTCTGTCATTATTCCATATCCTAAAGCTTCTTGCATAAGAGAAAAACCAGGACCACTTGTAGCAGTCATAGATTTTGTTCCTGCTAAAGAAGCTCCTATTATTGCTGCTGCACTTGCTATTTCATCTTCCATCTGTATAAATGTTCCTCCAACCTTTGGAAGTTCTCTCGCCATAGTTTCAGCTACTTCTGTAGATGGAGTTATCGGATATCCTGCAAAGAATTTGCAACCTGCTTTTATAGCTGCTTTTGCTGCTGCTTCATTTCCTTGCATGAAATACATTTTACCCATAAGTTTACACCACCCTAATAGTTTATTCTTTTTCTACAATGTTTATAGCAAAATCAGGACAAATTCTTTCACATTGTAAACAACCTATGCATTTGCTGTGATCTGGTATTTCTGGTCTTCCAAAATCCCCAGCAACTATTGTCTTTGTAGGGCATATCCAGTAACATAAACCACATTTTTTACAATAGTTCCTGTTTATGTTTACTTCAAAACTTTTTTTGGCTGGCATTTCTGCACCTCCATTTTATTTTTAGCCTATTATACTTATAAAGACACCTGCTGCAACTGCTGAACCTATTACTCCTGCAACATTTGGACCCATTGCATGCATTAATATGAAATTAGAAGGATCTTCTGATTGTGCGACTTGTTGAGCAACTCTTGCTGAATCTGGTACAGCTGATACACCCGCTGCTCCTATCAATGGATTTACTTTTTCTTTTGAAAAAACATTCATTAATTTCGCAAAGAGTATCCCTGAAGATAGAGCTATTATAAATGCCGTAGCTCCTAAAAGCATTATTTTTAATGTTTGAGTTGTTAAAAATATTTCAGCAGTAGCCGATGCACCAACAGAAACCATGAGCAATATGGTAACTGTATCTAAGATAAATCTTGAAGCAGCTTCTGCTAATCTTGAGGTAACTCCAGATTCTTTAAGTAAATTTCCAAGCATTAACATTCCAAGAAGAGGTAAAGCTTGTGGAACTATTAGAGTTACAACTAATGTAGTAATTATAGGGAATATTATCTTCTCTTTTTTACTTACAGTTCTTAATCTTTTCATCCTTATCAATCTTTCTTCTTTAGTTGTCAAGAGTTTTGAAACTACTGGTTGAAGTATAGGAATTAAAGCTATATAAGAATAAGCCGCAACAGCTATTACGGATAAGAGTTCTGGTGCAAACTTAGTTGATAAATATATAGATGTCGGTCCATCTGCTCCACCAATTATAGAAATTGATGCAGCCCCTGCAAGACTAAATCCCATAGTCTTTGCGAGTATAAAAGATATAAAGATTCCAACTTGTGCCGCAGCACCTAAAAGAACCAATTTTGGATTTGCTATGAGATATGAAAAGTCAGTTATTGCTCCTATTCCCAAGAAAATTAAAGGTGGATATATACCCAAATCCATTCCTTGTTTTATATACCATAATAATCCGCCTACCTGTCCATTTTCTGGAGCAGAAAGTATTCCTGTAACTTCTGGAGGGATATTTGCCATTATCATCCCAAATCCAAGAGGGATCAACAAAAGTGGTTCTGCATGTTTTACTATAGCAACATATATTATAAGTGAACCAAGACATATCATCAAAATATGTTGCCAAGTTAAAAATGCAAATCCACTGTTAGAAAAAAAACTCAGTAAATTTAGTCCTTCCTGTAGCTCCATCGTTTTACCTCCCAAAATATATAAATAAAAAGTATTTTCAAGACTATTATAAAACTATATGAAAAATTTTTCAACCTTTGTTGAGTTATTTATTTCTTACTTATTAGCAGTTATTAAAGAAAAAGCGGGGATAATTTCCCCGCATTATTCTATATTAGTAATTAACCTTTTTTCCTCTTCTGAATTCAACAGCAGCTTGTGCAGCAGCAAGTCTTGCTACTGGAACTCTATATGGAGAACAACTTACATAATCGAGGCCAACAAGATGACAAAATTCTACTGATTCTGGATCTCCACCATGTTCACCACAAACACCTAATTTAATATGTGGATTTGCACCTCTACCTAAATCTACAGCTGTTTTTATCAATCTTCCAACTCCATTTCTATCTATATGTTGGAATGGATCGGAATCATATATTCCCTTTTCAAGATAATCTCCTATGTATTTTCCATAGTCATCTCTTGAGAATCCTAAACTTAGCTGTGTTAAATCATTTGTACCAAAGCTAAAGAAATCTGCATTTTCTCCAATTTGATCTGCAGTAACTGTAGCTCTTGGAACTTCAATCATTGTACCTATTTTATATTCAACATCTACTTGATGTTCTTTTAATAGATTTTTTATTATTTCTTCTGCTGAATTTCTCAATAATGTAAATTCTTTTACATTTCCAACAAGAGGAATCATTATTTCTGGTTTTACTTTTTTGCCTTCTTTAACCATTTCAATTGCCGCAAGCATTATAGCTTTTATCTGCATTTCTGCAATTTCTGGATAAGTTACAGCAAGTCTAACTCCTCTATGTCCCATCATTGGGTTGAATTCTTCTAAATCATCTATAACTTTTCTCAATTCTTCTTCAGTTATTCCAACACTTTCCGCAACATCTTTAATTGCTGCATCTTCATGAGGAACAAATTCATGTAATGGTGGGTCAAGAAGTCTGATTGTTACTGCATAACCTTCCATTGATTCGAACAATCCCTTGAAATCTTCTTTTTGAACAGGTAATAATTCTGCTAATGCTGCTTCTCTCTGTTCTTTTGTTTTAGATACGATCATTCTTCTCATTTTCTTTATTCTATCGCCTTCGAAGAACATATGTTCTGTTCTACATAGACCTATTCCTCTTGCACCAAATTCTCTTGCTATTTTTGCATCTCTTGGTATATCGGCATTAGCTCTTACTCCAAGATCAGAAACTTCATCTGCAAAATCTAATAATGTTTTTATGTCGCCTTCAAGTCCTGTTGGTTTTATTGTTTTAATTTTTCCAGCAAATACTTTACCTTCAGTACCTTCGATTGATAACCAATCGCCTTCTTTTATAGTTATACCATTTGAAATAGCTGTTTTTGCTTTATCATTTATAACTATGTTTTCTGCACCAACAACAGCTGTTTTACCCATTCCTCTGGCAACAACAGCAGCATGTGATGTCATTCCACCAGTTGATGTTAATATAGCTTCAGCTGCATCCATACCCCCAATATCTTCTGGAGATGTTTCTGGTCTTATTAATATAACAGGAAGACCTTCTTTAGCTTTAGCTTCTGCATCATCAGCATTGAAAACAGCCATACCTGTTGCTGCTCCTGGAGATGCTGGAAGACCTTTTCCAAAATATTCTGCTTTATTTAATTCTTCAATATCAAATGTTGGATGTAATAACTTTTCGATATCAGCAGGTTTTACTCTTGTAACTGCTGTTCCTTTTGTTATTAATCCTTCATTTACCATATCAACAGCTATTTTAACTGCTGCAGCTGCTGTTCTCTTACCATTTCTTGTTTGTAAGAAATAAAGTTTTCCATTTTCAATTGTAAATTCTATATCTTGCATATCTTTGAAAACTGTTTCAAGTCTATTCATTGTATCTATTAATTCTTTATGTACTTCTGGATTTATTTCTTTTAACTGATCTAAAGGTTGAGGTGTTCTTATACCAGCAACAACGTCTTCTCCTTGTGCATTCAATAAGAATTCTCCATAAGTTTTATCTTCACCAGTATTAGGATTTCTTGTGAAAGCAACTCCTGTACCAGATGATTCACCCATATTACCAAAAGCCATCATTTGAACATTTACTGCTGTTCCCAAAAGGCCCATTTTATCCATTCCATTTATCTCTCTATATTTAATTGCTCTTTTATTATTCCATGAAGCAAATACAGCTTCTACTGCAACCCATAATTGTTCTACAGGTTCTTGTGGAAATTCTTTACCTTCTGATCTGTAAACTTCTTTATATAACTTAACTACTTCATGAAGATCATCAGAATCTAAATCGAGATCATTCTTTACACCCTTTTTAGCTTTTATTTCGTTTAATTTTTCTTCAAATTTTTCATGTTCAATTCCAAGTGCAACATCTCCCAACATTTGCATAAATCTTCTATATGAATCCCATGCAAATCTTGGATTATTTGTCAATTTAGCCAATCCATCTGCAACTTCATCATTTAAACCAAGGTTTAAAATTGTGTCCATCATACCAGGCATAGATATTGCGGCACCTGATCTAACTGATACTAATAATGGATTATTTGCATCTCCAAATTTTTTACCTGACAATTTTTCTAAATTTTTTAAAGCTATTCCAGCTTCTTCTTTTAATATTTCAGGAAGTTTTTGACCATTTTCCCAGTAAAATCTACACATCTCTGTTGTTATCGTGAAACCTGGAGGAACTGGTACTCCTAATCTTGACATTTCTGCGAGGTTAGCACCCTTACCTCCGAGTAAATCTTTTAACTTTCCGCTTCCTTCGGCTTTACCGTCGCCCCAGGAATAAACGTACTTCTTAGCCATCTTTTTCCCTCCCAATTCTTAGGTTTGCAAATATATACATGCATGAGAAATATATATTAAAAGTAATATTAAAGTTAATTAAAACACCCATACTGAGCAATTCAATTATATCTGAATTGTGTTAAATTGAAAACATAAATAATAAAACGTTGTTTTAAAATTATTAATTAAAAAAAGATTCTTTCTGAGTAGTTTTCAAGTATTCCATATTTTTTTAACACTTCAAAATATTTCATAACAGAATCTTCATCTTCTATATATTTTATATAAGATCTATTAGCTGCTTTTTTTAAAACAGCCTTTGGCATCTTTCCATTCATAACTTCAAAAACAAATTCTATTGCTTTATCTTGATTATTTTTGAAATATTCGTTTGAAGATTTTTCGTATTCTTTTATGATTTTATCAGCATATTCTTGATCTATTCCATTTTTTACAAACAATCCTGCAACAGGGATTCTTGCAAATTGACCAGTTAAATTTGCATATAAATTTTCTATATCCAATATAGGTTTTATCTTTCCAGATGTTTTAACTTCAGCAAGTGATACAAATGGTTCTGGTAAAACAGCATATGAATATTTTCCAGAAGCAAGCATTTGAATTATATCAGCACCATTTTTCACATAAACAATATTAAAATTCATATCTTTTTCTTCTTTCAATATTTTTAAAACAAGATCTCCAGTCTGACCAGGTCCGTGTATTGTGAGTATTTCTTTATTTTCAAGTTCTTTTATACTTTTTATATCTGTTTTTCCAACAAGAGAAAATGTTTTCCATAAAGATACCCCAGCGAGTTTATAATTTGCCCCTTTATCTATTATTTGAGCACCGAGTGCAACAGGTAAAACTATAAAATCTGCTTGACCTTTTAAAAGTAATGTTTGTGCTTCATCTATATTTTTCCAATAGCCTTTTTCAAGATTTTCTATGTCTGTATTATATATTCCCGCAGCCGGAAGAAGTGTTGGCCCAAGTGGATTATAAAAATTAAAAGCCATTCCCAATAAACTTATAATCATAAAAAACATTAAAAATATCTTTTTCATTATATTTCCTCCCCATTTAAAATATTTGTTCCGTATTTAATTTTATATCTAATTTTTTCTTTTTTTCTATAATTGTAAGATAAGATATTAAATTTTTCCTTATAAATTCTGAAGAATCAATACCATAATTTTTAGTTACAGTATGTTTCCAAGCTCCAGTATTAGCATAGAATTTCATAGGATTCCCAGTAAAGACATTAAAACTTGGTTTATGATTATGTCCCATTATAAGTCCTTTTATATTATTTTTTGGTATTATTATATCTTTTGAACTATACCCTATAAGATTTTCTTTTTGAATTATAAAATTTTCTTTTATTAGTTTTTTTGCCACTTTCAAGTAATGATCTGATTTTTTAGTTCCACGAAAAAACATTATACTTCTAACAATTGCTTCTCCAAATTCCATTCCACCTATTTTATTCACAAAAAGGTTTGTGAATACATGCCAAGCTGGAAAATTTATTTTAAGCCATTTTTTTACTTGTTTTGTTCTTATTAAGTCTATAAATGATTCAACCCATTTTGATTTTAAATCATAACCTATTTTATATTTTTCATTCACATATTCAAGCCATTGGAAAACATCTAGCTGAGGAGATATATTATCATAATCCGATATTAAATCATCTGGTAAAATTCCTTCAAGAGAATTATCAAAATTATTACTCATATATTTGACCATATACTCCCCAAAAGAAGGTATTATTCTGTTTTTTTCATCATATTTTAATCTATTTATAACATCAAATTGATTTCCATGTATAATAAATATTTCAAGTAGTTCATCATAATAATAAGGAATTATTTCCATATTCCCACATATTTGACAAACCTTTTCTCTTAATTTAGGATCAAATAATAAATAATAATCATGATTTCCAACTATATATCTTACTTTTACATTTTTGCTGATTTCTTTAAACTTATCAAAAAGTTTTTTATGACTTAAATATATTTCATCTAATAGTGAATAATCATATTCTTTAATATATTGATCTACTGTATCCAATAAATATTTTTTATTTTTTGCATCCATCAATTCAATAAAATCACCAACTATATAAAGTTCATTGTTTTGATGATTTATTTCATTTAATAATTTTATCAATTTCGAATCATATATGAAATCATCTTTAGATTCACCATCACCAATATGAAGATCACTTATATATACTTTCATATTCTTCCCCCAAATTTAAAAATATGTCCATTTTTTATTATAGCATACTTATTTCATACAAATATTTATAATACTTTTTTTGACTTAAAAATTTACTTCATTTTATTTTATTATTAAATATCTTTTTTAATATGTTTTAAAATTAACTATAGAAAATATTTTTGTTACCTTTTAGATACATTAACCCCTTTACAAAAACACTTTTTTCTGATAAAATAATCTACGGAATTGAACCAATTACGTGTTGGGGACGTGGTGAAGTTGGTTATCATGCCGGTCTGTCACACCGGTGGCCGCGAGTTCGAATCTCGTCGTCCCCGCCATAAGACCTTCTCATTTTGAGAAGGTCTTTTCTTTGATATAATACATATATAATTTTGGAGTTGATTAAATGTTTGATATTCCAACAACGAAAGAAGAAATGAATAGTTTAGGAATAAAACAATTAGATGTAATACTTATATCTGGTGATTCTTTTGTTGATCACCCATCTTTTGGCGTAGCCATAATAGCAAGGGTATTAAAAGATATTTGTGGTTTAAAAGTTGGGGTTATTTCACAACCAGATTGGAAAAGTGAAAAAGATATTAAAAAACTTGGCGAACCTAAGTATTTTTTTGGTGTTTCTGGAGGAAACCTTGATTCAATGGTTTCTAATTATACTGCATCAAGAAAGAAAAGAAAAACAGACTTTTATTCTCCAAATACCGAATTCGGTAAAAGACCTGATAGAGCAAGTATTGTCTATTCTAATCTCATAAAACAATATTTTAACAAACCTATAATTTTGGGCGGAATAGAAGCCTCTTTAAGGAGAATGGCTCATTATGATTGGTGGCAGAATAAAGTAAAAAATTCTATATTACTTGACTCAAAGGCAGATTTAATTGTTTATGGAATGGGAGAAAAAACTATAATAGAAATCGGTAATATATTTAAAAATGGTGGAACAATTGAAGATTGTAAATCTTTGAGGGGTATAGTTTATTGGAAATCTGAAATGCCAAATAATTATGATTTCATAAATATTCCTTCACTCGAAGAAGTTAAAAAAGATAAACAAAAATATTTTTTAGCTTTTAAAACTTTTCAAAAAGAAACAGACCCTTTAAATGCAAAAGGTATTATCCAAAAACACTTTAATAGATATGTTATTCAAAATCCTCCTCAATATTGTTTAACAACTCAAGAAATGGATGAAGTATATTCATTAAAATATACAAGACAAGTTGCTCCCTCTGAATTAAAAAAAGGTTATGTTAAATCTTTTGATACAGTTAAAAATTCAATAACTTCTCATAGAGGATGTTATGGCGAATGTAATTTTTGTGCTTTAACTTTACATCAAGGAAGAACTATACAAAGTCGTAGTCCAGAATCAATAATAAAAGAAGCTGAAATAATTTCTTCTCAAAAAAATTTTAATGGAATAATAAGCGATGTTGGTGGTCCAACAGCCAATATGTATGGATATGATTGCAAAAAAAAGATAGAATTAGGTGCTTGTAAAGAAAAATCTTGTATTGGTTATGAATTCTGTAATTCTTTATCTCCAGATCATTCAAAATATATCGAATTACTAAATTCTGTTGAGAAAGTTAAAGGCGTTAAAAAAGTTTTTATATCTTCTGGCATAAGAGTTGATTTGATATATAAAGATAAAAAATATGGAATGAAGTTTTTAAAAAATTTGATAAAAAAACATATTCCTGGAAGATTTAAAATAGCCCCTGAACATGCAGATGATGAAGTTTTAAAACTTATGAACAAACCATCTTTTGATTTAACAGAAAAATTCATAAACGATCTAAGAAATGAAGGGAAAAAATTAAATTTAAATACAAAATTTTCTGCTTATTTAATTGCCGCTCATCCCGGCTCTAATAAAGAAATGGAAGAAAATTCTAAAAATAGAATAAAAAATTCTTTCGGCTTTGTACCAAATGATGTTCAAATTTTTACGCCTACTCCTTCAACTAATTCAACAACTATGTATTATACAAATCTTAATCTTGAAGGAAAAAAAATTTACATAGAAAAAGATGAAAAAACTCGTGTTAAATTTAAAGATGTATATACAAATAATGATTTTAATAAAAAAAAGACGAAAAATGTTAATAAAAGAAAAAAATAATTTTAATTTTTAAGCAAAGAGTGGTATAATATATATTAATAGTACAATTTTTTGTACAAGCAAAAAGAATTCTAATTTTTGGGGGGAAATACTGAAATGGATTCAAATCAAGAAATTAAAAATTATATGCAAGGGTTTGAAGATATGTCTGAATTGTTTCAAAAGATAACAGGAGAAGAAACAGAAAAAGACTTTATGAACAAATTACTTGATGTAGCAATAAAAAGTATTCCTGAAGCTGAAAGCGGTTCTATATGGAAAATAGAAGGAACTCTATATAAAGCAGTTGCAGGTTATTTATATGATGAAGAACTTTTAAATAACATGGAAATTCCTTTTGAAGAATCCTATATAAAAAATCATATGGATGAAGAAGTTCATGAAGTTCATAATATATCAAATTATAATAAAAGAAAAAATGTTTTTGAACTAAGTTCTAAGCTTCATAGCGAGCATAAAGAAATAGTAACAATAATTTCTCCTTTAAGAATTAAAAATAAAATAGTTGGACATTTATACATAGATAATTTTAAATTAGAAAAATTTTCTGATAACTCTAAAAAAATGTTAAAAGTTTTTTCAAACCTTGCATCTACTTTTTTGTCTTTAAGAAATTTAAGAGATAAAGAAAAAGAAGCCAATGAATTGAATAGTGTATACTTGAGTTTTATAACTCATGAGTTAAGAACTCCATTGACCTCAATCATTGGTTTTTCAGAAACTGTTTTATCTGATGATGACATAGAACCTCAAGATATGCGTAGATTCATGAGAAAAGTCTATGCTTCTGCAAAACATTTAAATTCTTTAATAGATGATATTTCTACTTTCAATAAATTGAATAGACAAACTAAAATGAAAATTGAACAAATCAAATTTAAACAAATTTTATTTGAATCTATTTCCATCGTTGAACCAATGACTTCTCCTGATGTTGAACTCAATATAAATTATAAGACTGAAATTCCTGAAAATATAATAACTGATGGAACTAAACTCAGACAAATACTTGTAAATATTATAGGAAATTCTGTAAAATATACAGATTATGGGTATGTAGATATAAATATTTCATATAATGAAGGTACAAAATTGTTTTCAATCGAAGTTGATGATTCTGGACCTGGAATTCCTGAAAATAAATTAAAAGATATTTTTAAGCCTTTTTATAGATTATCAAAAGATAAGCCTGGTAGCGGTCTTGGTCTTGCAATAGTTAAAAAAACTATCAAATCCTTAAAAGGATCTATAGATATGACTTCTGAAATGGGCTATGGTACAAAAACTTTAATCAAATTACCTTTAAAAATAAATCCACCTAAAAATAATTGATAGACTACTGAAAATTCAGTAGTCTTTATTTTTCTTTTATATAGTTTATTAAATCAGTAATAATTATTTTAAAATTTTCCCCATATTTTATTCTTCTATCTAATTTTTCTATTTCAATCAATATTTCTTCTATTGATTGAATATCATATATTCTCTCATGATTTATTCTTCTTATATAATCATTTTTAAAATTAACTCCTAAGAAATTTTTTGTTCTACCTTTTTTTACTCCAGAATTGTTACTTATTTTTTCTACTTGATTCCATGTATATTTTAATTTTCCTTCTCCATTATACACAACTTTTATCATATCTAAAAAATAGTTAAATAAATAATATAAAAAAGTTAAAGGATAAAATGTTGGATCTTCCATTAATTCATCTATTTTTTTTAAAGCTATCTGAAAACTTTTAGATGAAATAGCATAACAAATATCTTCATATTCTGGATTAGAGAAACTACTACTTATCTCATTTACATCATTAAAACTTATAGTTTCTGAAGAATATATAGATAATTTCTTTATTTCTTGATATAAATATTCATCATTTTTTCCAGCAAGTTCTATTAACCTTATAGCAGCATTTTTATCTATATTTTTATCAAATTTTTTAGCTATATCTTCTATTATTTTTACCCATTTATCTTCTTCCCATGGGTTTGGAAGTTTATATTCGAATATATGATCAAATTTAATGGATTTGCTCAATCCAGTTTTTCCCCTTGAAGTTATTATTAAAGTACTAACAGTAGAATCTTCTATTGATAAAAGCTTTTTTATCAATTTTTTTTGATCATCTTTTAATTTCTCAAAATTTTTTATCAAACATGTCTTCTCAGTTGCAAACATTCCCATCATTGTGAAAAGTTTATAAACATTACTTTCATCGAAATCTTCAGGTATGATTACTTCTAAGGGATTTTTTTTATTTTTTATTATCTCTTCAAATTTCATTTTCTTTAAAATCTCCGAATCACCTTTTATATATATCTTTTCCATATAATCACTCCGTAAATAATTCTATATATTCTTCAGTGTTTATAGTTTTACCAGAATTTGGAAATTGTTTAATAATTTTTTCTCCATTACCATGTATTATTATCTTATTTTCTTTATACCCAAAATTCATAAGTATATTATAAGCTTCTTCTAATCTATAATTTTTAAATTCTGGTATTATATTTTTATAAAGTGTATCAGTATATTCAAAATTTTCGCCAAGAGATTTTTCATACTCATAAAATATCTTAGTTACTATTGGTGCTGCAACTTCTCCTCCATAATACTCATCTTTTGGAGAATCTACTATTAAAGCTATCGTATATTTTGGATTTGATACAGGATAAAATCCTGCAAACAAAGAGTAGTAATCTTCATCAGTATAACCTTCGCCTTTTATAGCTTTTTGTGCCGTTCCAGTTTTACCTCCAATTATTAATCCTTCTTTATACGCAAGTCTTGCCGTACCCGATATAGTTATATAACTCATCCATTCTTTTAATATCTTAGAACTTTGAGGTGTAAATATTAATCTTTTTTCTATTTCTTTATCTTGTAAAAATGATGGTTTTACTATGTATCCATCATTTACAATTGCATTAAAAGCAGTTACAAGTTGTATAGGTGTTGTTCCCAACCCTTGTCCCATTGCAATTTGATATGGAGTTATTGGATACCAATCATAAGGTGATTGGAAGATTCCATTTATTTCTCCTTTAAATTCTATCCCAGTTTTCTCTCCAAATCCCATTTTCAATATTTCATTGTACAACCATTCATTTGAAAATTCTTTTAAAGATTCATTTATAACTTTTGCTATTATTACATTGGAAGATCTTATAAGAGCTTCTTTTATAGTTAAATCTCCATAACCATAATGAACTGATTCTGTAACCTTAAAATTTATTCCTGGAACGGGATAGTACGCATAATCTGAAGTATATACATCATCTATTCTAATTATCTGTTCATCTAAGGCTATCGCATAAAGCATAGGTTTCAATGTAGAACCAGGTTCTATATATCCCATATATCCCATATTCCATGGATATAATGAAACAGATGCTTTTATTTTTCCAGTTTTTGTTTCCATTATTATCGCAACAGCTCCATCTGCTTGTCTTTCTTTAACAACTTCATTTAAGGAATCATATAAAAATTTTTGAAGATTTGTATCCAATGAAAGTTTAATTTTTTCTTTACCTTGTAATATATTGTTTTCATACAAATAAGGTTCTATTCCATACTCAGTTTTATCAATTTTTCCTATTAATTGTGAATAAGAAAATAAATCATTATAAATTCTATCATTTATTGTATGTATATTAGAAAATCTCTTCAAATAACCAAGATCATCAACTGCTTCTTTATACGTATCATAAAATCCCCATTTTATATATTTTTTTTCTTCTAATTCTTTATCTGAAAATCTTTGATTTAAAACATACTTTAAATCTCTATATTTATTTCTTCTCTTCATAAAATCTAAATCAACCCATGCTTCATATTTTTTTCTATTGTAAACAAGAAAATGACCCTTGCTATCTACAAGGGTCGCTAATTTTTTATTAATATCTTCACTGTATTCTTCTGGTACAGAAGGTTTTAAATTGTAATTAAAAAACACACCAACAAAAATTAGAACTATATATAAAGATGCAAGCATAGCTCTTATTAAAAGAAATTTTAATTTCATATTTTTCACCACTATTTTTTCTCAAGCACCGATAATATTTGTACATATTTATTTATCTTTTCATCCATTATAGCTATTTCTTCTTTTTTATTTTTTAAGTTTTCTTTTTCAACTTTTATAGAATCTTTATAAACTTCTATGTTTTTTCCAAAAGTCAAAAATAATGACATCCATATACTAAATGTTAGTATAGCCATAACAAAAGAAATAATCAATATTATATCAACAGTTCTACTCGACGTTTTTACATCTTGAATAGCTTGAGTTTTATCATAAATTTTATCAGGCATACTTTTCGCCTCCCTTTTTGTGAAAGGCTCAGCCTATGTATTCGGCAACTCTTAATTTGGTACTTCTAGATCTTGGATTTTCTTCAATCTCTTTTTCAGTGGGATAAAGTGGTTTTTTGGTCAATAGTTTATAATGTTCATTATTTTTAAAATAATGCTTTACTATTTTATCTTCTAATGAATGGAATGTTAGTATTGCAACTCTTCCCCCAACATTTAAAAATCTTTCAAACTTATCAAGTGCAGTCTTTATATTATCAAATTCTTTATTAACTTCTATTCTTATAGCTTGAAATGTTTGAGTGGCAAAATGCCTTTTTCTTCTATTTATTTCCTTGTAAGGAAGTGCTTTTCTTATCGCTTCAACAAGCTCAAAAGTTGTATTTATAGGCCTTCTATAAACTATAGAATCAGCTATTCTTCTTGCAAATCTGAATTCTTGTCCATATTCAAATATTATATCTGCAAGCTCTTTTTCTGAATATTCATTGACTACTTTTGCTGCCGTTAAAGTCGATTGAGTATCCATTCTCATATCAAGCGGTTCATCATTCATAAAAGTAAAGCCTCTTCCAACACCTTTTAACTGAAAAGTAGATACTCCTAAATCCATCAAGAAACCGTCAACTTTTTTTAAACCGAGACCTTTTATTACTAAATCAATATCTTGATAAGGGGCTTTAAAAAATTCTATGTTTTCTGATAGTTCTTTTAATCTTTTTTCCGCTATTTCAAGTACTTCATAATCTACATCCACAGCAATTACTTTTGCATTTCCTTCACAATACTCAAATATAGCTTTGGAGTGTCCTCCTTCTCCAGCAGTACAATCAACATAAATTCCATCTTTTTTAGTTATCATTTGATTTAATATTTCATCAACCATAATACTTCTATGATAATCATGGTATTGTCTCAATAATTATACACCACCTTAACCTTTTTGTCAAATTAAGCCAAAATCATTAATCTGCATTATTTAGATCTGCAAAATATAATAATTCTGCTTCTATAAATTTATCTATTTCTCCATCCAAAACACCTTCAGAGTCAGAAGTTTCACATTCAGTTCTATGATCTTTTATCATTTGATATGGGTATAATACATAAGATCTTATTTGATTTCCCCAAGATATATCTTTAACATCTCCCATTAAATTCATTTTTTCTTCTATTTTTTTTCTCATCTCAAGATCATATAATCTTGCTTTTAATATTTGCATTGCTGTTGCTTTATTTTGATGCTGAGATCTCTCATTCTGACAAGCTACAACTATACCTGTAGGCAAATGAGTTATTCTAACAGCTGAGTCTGTCTTATTTACATGCTGCCCACCTGCACCACCTGCTCTATATGTATCTATTTTTAAATCATCATCTTTTATTTCAACTTCAATTTCATCATCTATAACAGGAGTTACATTTATAGATGAAAATGATGTATGACGTCTTCCATTTGAATCAAAAGGTGATATTCTAACGAGTCTATGAACACCTGTTTCATATTTTAATTTTCCATATACAAAAGGACCTGATATTTTTAATGTAGCACTTTTTATACCTGCTTCATCACCATCTTGAAAATCTATAGTTTCAAGTTTGAACTTATTATTTTCAGCCCATCTCTTATACATCCTCAAAAGTATGGAAGCCCAATCTTGTGATTCAGTTCCTCCAGCTCCTGGATGTATAGTAACGAAAGCATCTGAATCATCAAATTTTCCAGATAATAAAAGATTTAATTCAAAGTTTTTAGTCATCCTTTCTGCTTCTTTTAAAGATGTCATTATTTGATTTATCATGGTAGGATCTTCATCAGAAAATTCTATGGCAACATCTATATCTTCAAATAATCCTTGTAATTTATTAAAATCATTTATCTGGTCTTTTAAATGTTGATTTTCTCTTGAAATTTTTTCAGCATTTGATGGATCGCTCCAAAAATCTGGAGATATCATTTTTTCTTGAAGTTCATCAACTCTATCTTTTGCTCTTTCAAGATCAAAAAGTTTTTTTAAATCTTCAAACTTATTTTTAAGATTTTCTATTTTTACCTTTAACTCATATTCTATCATTTTTTACCTCCCAAAATTAGCATAACAATGGCACACTTTCGTGTGCCCAATTTTTATTTTTTTACTTTTATCTTTCCTCTTCTAATCTTACCCATTTTTTCAGAGTAAGTAGTCTGTTTTTCTTTTCTTCTTCCATCTCTATTCAGTGCCGAATATTCTCCATGCATATAATTCAAACTATCCGTTACTTTTTTTGTTTCCTTTTCTTCTCTTTGAGAATCTACTTTTACTATTCTAAGTAAATAATTAACTATATCATCGTATATTCCATCTACGAGTTGAGTAAACATATAATAAGCTTCTTTTTTAAATTCTATCGTTGGATTTTTTTGTCCATAGGCCCTCAATCCAACTGCTTCTTTTAAAGCTTCTATAGCATCGAGATGATTTCTCCATTTTTCATCTATTATTCTCAACATAACATATTTTGAGACTTTTGAAAATTCTTCTCCGAAATCTTCTTTTTGTTGTTCATATCTATTCCAAACAAGATCAAAAATTTCATTTCTTAATTCTTGCATATCTTGAGATTTTATCTCTTTATTTATCAAAAATGAATTTAATTTATTTTTAACTAACTCTTTATCTAACTTTTCTTCTTTTTCATCCCAAGCACTTTCAGATATTCTTTCTGTAACATCTTCAAATATTTCTTTTATATGTTCATCATGATTACTTTGTTCAAGTATCCAATTTCTATGATTGTATATAGAATTTCTTTGCTGATCCATAACAGAATCTAGTTCATACAATCTTTTTCTTATTGAAAAGTGAATTCCTTCAACCTTTTTTTGTGCATCTCTTATTATGTTAGATAAAAGCTTATGTTCAATTGGTTGTCCTTCTTCTATTTTTAATGTGTTCATTATATTCTTTAATTTTTCTCCACCAAAAAGCCTCAACATTTCATCTTCAAAAGATAAGAAAAATCTTGACTCTCCTGGATCCCCTTGTCTACCAGATCTACCTACAAGTTGATTATCTATTCTCCTACTTTCATGTCTTTCAGTACCAATTACATAAAGTCCACCCAATTCTTTTACTTCATCATTTATTTTAATATCTGTACCTCTACCAGCCATATTTGTAGCTATTGTAACAGAATTTTTATTTCCAGCATTCATAACTATTTCGGCTTCTCTTTCATGTTGCTTTGCATTCAAAACTTCATGTTTTACGCCTCTCTTTTTTAATAGTTTACTTATTAATTCACTATTTTCTATAGAAGTTGTACCTACAAGCATAGGTTGACCTTTTTTATTTCTTTCTTCTATTTCATCTATAAGTGCATTATATTTTTCTTTTTCAGTTTTAAAAATGAGATCATTTTTATCCATTCTAACAACGGGTTTATTAGTTGGTATAACTATTACATCACAATTATATATTTGTTGAAATTCTTCTTCTTCAGTTTTGGCAGTACCTGTCATTCCAGCTAATTTATCATACATTCTAAAATAATTCTGAAATGTTATAGTAGCATATGTAAGACTTTCTTGATTTACTTTAACTCCTTCTTTTGCTTCTATTGATTGATGAAGACCTTCAGAATATCTTCTTCCATCGAGAAGTCTACCTGTAAATTCATCGACTATTACAACTTCTCCATCTTGAATTATATAGTCTTTATCCTTTTTAAAAAACAAATTCGCTTTAAGTGCATTCAAAAGATGGAATAGATATTTTATATTTTGAGGATCATATAGGTTTTCTATATTTAACATTTTTTCAGCTTTTTCAATTCCCTCTTCTGTCAAAGCTACTGTTTTTTGTTTTTCATCTATTGTATAATCTTTTTCATTTTCAAATTTTCTAGAAAACATTGCAAACCTTCTATAGAGTTCTGAAGGAGTATCAGAAGGTCCTGATATTATCAAAGGTGTTCTTGCTTCATCTATTAAAATAGAGTCGGCTTCATCAACTATTGTGAAGTAATGATCTCTTTGAGATTTATCTTCTAAAGAATAAACAAGGTTATCTCTCAAATAATCAAATCCAAATTCATTAGCTGTACCATAAGTTATATCACATTCATAAGCATTTTTTCTTTCTTCTTTGCTCATTCCTGAATAAATAAACCCTACACTCAAACCTAAAAATTCGTATATTGGTCTCATCCAATTAGCATCTCTTTGTGCAAGATAATCATTATGTGTAGCAAGTTGACAATTTTTACCTGTTAAAGCATTTAAATATAACGGTAATGTAGCAACAAGCGTTTTACCTTCTCCAGTTTTCATTTCAGCTACTTTACCATCATGTAAGGATATACCACCTATTAATTGAACATCAAAATGTCTCATTCCAAGTATTCTCTTAGATGTTTCTCTGACAACAGCAAAAGCCTCTTCTAATATATCTTCAACGGTTTCACCATTTTTAAGTCTATTTTTAAAATCTTCTGTTTTTTGTTTTAATTCTTCATCCTTTAATTCTGTCATTTGAGATTCTAATTCATTTATTTTTTCAACTCTTTTAGAGTATTGTTTTAATAATTTTTTGTTTTTATCAAATAATCCAAATAATTTCATACTATTTATCTCCTCATTTCAGGGCCACATCTATGTTATAACTTCCATTTTCATCATAATAAAATTCAGATACTAAATAAGAGTATAAATTCCCATAAAATTTTTTATTTAGATATCTTTCAAAATCTATTAAAATTGCCCTGTTTAAATTTTCATGTTTTTTTAATGCCTTAAACTTCTTTGTATATTTGAATCTTTGAACTTCTCCTAAGTTTACTTTCATCGTTTCTGGAGATAAAGTTGTTATTATCATATCATCTTTTGAATAATAAATATATATTTTATCTCCATTATTTTGATTTGTTATGAGTGCAAAATCATAAGTTCCTAATCTTTTTGGCTCTATATTTCTAAATCCCATATAATCTTCTATTGATTTTGTATTTATATCCGATACGACAAAAATAGATGAATCATAATTATTTATCATGGATTTAGAATCAACAGCTAAAAATTCTTCAGAACTGATCATAGATTCAATTAAATCAAAAAATATTAAATCTTCTTTTTCATAAGGCACAAAAAACTCTTGAATATAAGAGATAAATTGATTTTTTTGCATTTTGTGAAAATAAAGTATATCACCAAAAAATTTATAGTTTTCAACAGTTTTTATATCAAATTTCAAGTTTAAATCTTGATATGTATCAGAATAAAATTTAGCATTTAAACTTTTATTTTCATTGTTTATATAGAAATCCCATGAATTATTTTTTTTGAGAAAGTTTCTTGTAGTACCTTCTATAATATTTATACCAAAATTTGGTTCATAGTAAAGTGTATTTATTCCTATAAAATTTTCTGATCTATATATTGGATATTTGTTATCATTTATTATTATTCCATCTTGTGTGATTTCATATTCATATAATCCTTTTACTATTTCTTTAAAAGTATCGAAATCTCCATTATAAAAAGCTATGGATTTTGAATTTATTATCAAATCATTTAAAAAATTTATATAATCAGGATTCAAAAAATCTTCATAAGTATAATCTTTATTAGTTTTAAATATTATTCCAGTATTGAGAATATTGTCCAATGACGTAGCATCTGAAGTAATATCTCCAGTTATAAGATTGAGTACATTAGAATAACCAAGCCCCTCTTTTGAATTAATGAATCTCAAAAGAGGTATTTCATTTATAAGATTATCATATACATTTTTTATGTTTTTTATCTTTATTTCTGATTCAGAATAACCTATTATTAAACTCAAAATCAAAAATAAAATTGAAATTTTTGCTTTCATCAAATGCACCTCAAATTCAATTATACATTAATATTATACATATTTTTTTAAACTTAACCTTAAAAAATAATTTAATTTTCTTTTGAATATATGTATACCACATCTTTTATTATCTCTATTTCGTAATTTTCAAAAGAATAATCTTTTTTCAAATCAAAATTCTTTATATCCATATTAACAGAATAAGCATTTCCTTCTTTAAACACTCCACCATTAAAATTTATTCTATAATTTTCCAATTTAAAGGTTTTTATTAAAAGATAATCTTGATTTTCAATAATTGACATTGGAGCTCTTCCAAAATCTGTAAATATGCTTTTTCTCCCCATTGTCAAAAGTTGTCCATAACTACTTATAATATATACAGAACCATCTCTTTCTGTAACATATACTATATCACCTTTTAAATTTTTATCTTCCACATTTCCATAATCACAAAAAAATCTTGATTTTTCTTCAAATATATTATATTTGTTTATCCATATTGAATATGGATTTCCCTGTAAAAATATTCCGCTTTCAATTTCAAAAACTTTTGATATTTTTGTATTAATTTTTTTTATAAGATTAGATCTTTTAAGGTTTAAATCATATACATCATTTTTATAGTTTTTTAAATCAAGACTAAACTCTTCCAAGCCATTAGTTATATTTATAATAGATGGCGGAACTTCTAATGTTTTTGGAGTTTTAATTTCAACTCCATTAATACTAACTCTTTCATCTCCACCTTCTATATTTAATTTTATAAACTTATTTGGAATATGACTTATTCTTTCTCCCATAACAGGAGTATAAGAATAATCATACAATATTTCATCTTTTAAGAGTTTTATGTCTATACTTTTATTCCATATAAAAAAATCTGAAGTTAAAGTTGCATTATCTGTTATTATATAGCTATTATCACTTATTAAAAAAATACTTCTTGGAATTTTTTTTATTAATTTGGCAAGATTTTCATCAAGTTCTTCATAATTTGAATTTATAATTTTATCTTCAAATTTCAATATGAAATCATCGTTTTCATATTTTATTTTAAGTATTTTAGAATCTCCGTTTGGAGGCATTATTATATCTGTATATTTATAAACATTATACAATATATCGCTAAAGTATGAAATCGGTCCATCATAGATGAGACCGATATAGTCAACTGAAAAATATATTATATTTATTAAAACATAACACGATAAAAGTATAATCCTTCTGGTGGTGCTGAAGCTGGTGCTTTTGATCTGTCTTTTGCTTCTATTATTTCTTTTATTCTCTGAGGTTCCCATGTATTAGTTCCCACCTTTGCAAGTGACCCTACTATATTTCTTACCATTCTTTTTAAGAATGAAGTTCCTTCAACTCTTATCAATATCATATCTTTTGAAGTTCTTATTATTCTAACCCTTTTTATTTCTCTAATTGGATTTCTCTCATCATTTCCTGTCTTAAAACTTGAGAAATCTTTTTCACCTTCAAAATGTTTTGCAGCTTCTCTCATTTTTTCTATATCCAAATCATATGGAAACCACCATACTCTATTTCTCATAAAAATATTGGGTTGTTTTCCAGTATATATATAATAATGATAAATTCTTTTTTTTGCCATAAATCTTGGGTTAAATTTAAGAGATACCTCTTTTAACTCTCTTATATATATATCATTTGGAAGCACAGAATTTAAAGCATCTTTAACATTTTGAACAGTCATTCTATCATTTGGAACTTTGAAAGCTATAACTTGTCCATAAGCATGAACACCGGTATCTGTTCTTCCCGAACCATGACATATAACTTTTTCCTTGAAGATTTTTTCAAGGGCATTTTCAAAATCTCCCTGTACAGTTCTAAAAGTCCTTTGACCCTGATAGCCATAAAAATCTGTACCATCATATGCAACCGTTGCTGCAACCATTCTCATAAAAATTCCTCCGTAATTAAAATCAAAATGTTTTCTGCATCAAAGATGTTTCGAGTATTTTATATGCAATTTCAGATTCATGTTGTTTTAAAAGATCTATATTCTTCCCATAAAGTCTTTCATATACTCTTATGAGATATATATTTGCAAATTTGGTTATTTTTTGTGCTATCAATTCTCTATTTTTAGAATTTATTTCCTTAGATATTCCATCTATCCAATTATCATAATTTGCTATAATCTCTTTTGATTCTATTAAATCATTAAAAGAACTCATAACCTTTCTCAAACCAATATTATCCGATATCAATTCTATATAATCTCCATATATATCTCTTATTTCATCTGATATATAATCGACATATAATGTTTTTAAAGATTTTTTCATTCTAAGATCGGGTTTTAAATATCTTCTCATTCCTGAAAGTTGATTACCTTCTTCTACTAAAAAATATCCAATAAGACCAGAAGAAATATTGGCAAAGTAATCTTCTGGATTTATTTCTGTTAATATCAAAGTATCAAAACTTTTATATAAAAATCTCTTAACATTATGATAATTTCCTTCAGTGTCGAATATAATAGATGAAAAATTCATAATTTTCCTCCTAATTAAATCTTGTTAACTATTTCTGAAACAGCTTTTTCGGCAAAGTCAATCTTGCTCATAGCTTCTTCAAAACTACTTCCTTTTGCCATAAGATAAAATTTAATTTTAGGTTCTGTTCCAGAAGGCCTTGCAATTATTTTGATATTTTCATATCTTAATTCAATAACATTGGACTTTGGTAATCCATTTATTCCAGAATTATAATCAACAGTTTCAAATAATTCTGCATTATTTAATTTTGCAGGTGGTTCCTCTTTTATAATTTTCATGAGTTTGGATATCTTTTGATTTCCTTGAATGCCTTCAAATGTATAAGATAATAATTTTTCTTTGTAAAAACCATATTTTTCATTCAATTCTTGTAAATATTCCTTTAAAGTCTTTTTTTCTTGTTTTAATTTTGATTTTAATGTAGCTATCAACGCTGAAGCTATAACAGCATCCTTATCTCTAGCATGATTGTTAGCTAAACATCCATAACTTTCTTCAAATCCAAACAAAAACTTTTTAGTTTTTGTTTGATCATAATATTCCATTTTTTCTCCTATGAATTTAAATCCTGTAAGTGTTTCTTCAACTTCAATTCCAAATTCTTTAGCCATAGGTTTTATCATCTCTGTTGAAACTATTGTCTTTATTATAACACCATTTTTAGGTAATATGGCATGTTCTTTCATATTTGTTAGCAAAAAGTGACTCAACATTATTCCCATTTCATTACCATTAAATGTGACATAATCATTTCCATTTTTTTCAAAGACACCTATTCTATCCGCATCCGGATCTGTTGCAAGAACTAATTCTGAATTAGTTTCTTTTGCAAGTTTTAAAGCCATATCAAATGCTTTTTTTTCTTCTGGATTTGGAGATTTTACAGTTGGAAAATTTCCATCATGAATAGCTTGTTCCTTTACTATATTAACATTAAAACCAAGTTTACTCAAAATTTCTTCAACAGGCTTTAATCCTGTTCCATGCAAAGGAGTATAAGTTATATCAAGATTTCTTTTTATAGAAGGATCTATAGATCTTATATATCCTTCTATTTCATCTATATAATCATTAAAAAGTTCATCATCTAAGATTTTTATTTTTTCTTGTTCAACTGCTTCATCATAATTCATAATTTTTATATCATTAAAATAATCTAATTTGTTAACTTCTTCTATTATCATTTTAGCATATTTTGGAACTGCCTGTGTACCATCAGATGTATAAACTTTATATCCATTATATTCTGGAGGATTATGACTTGCAGTTATAACAATTCCCCCATCAGCTGATAAATGTCTTACAGCATAAGATAATATGGGAGTAGCTGTCAATTCAGGAAATAAATAAACTCTAATACCATTTCCAGCAAAAACTTGAGCAGCTATTTTAGAAAATTCAGGTGACATATTTCTATTATCATATGCAATAACAACAGAAGGAAAGTCTTTTTTTGATTTTATATAGTTTGCAAATCCTTGTGTAGCTCTTGCAACTGTATAAATATTCATTCTGTTACTTCCAGCACCCATTTTACCTCTCATTCCTCCAGTTCCAAATTCAAGATCTTTATAAAATCTATCCAATATCTCATCTTCATTAGTTTTTATTTTTTCTAATTCATCCTTAACATCTTTTTCTGTTTTTTCAATCCATTCATTTAATTTTTCATATGAAATAACTTTTAAATCTTTCATAATATCTCGCCCTCCCGGAATCAATTTAACATTTAAATTATACCATACAAAAATTTCAAGAATTATATTTTTTATAAAGTATTTTATACAATAACCGATATTATATTGAAAGAAAATACTCGTATGGAGGTGTTAATATGTCTAATGATTTATTAGGTTCTTTTCAATTGGGAGGACTTTCGGGTTCATTTGATACAAATACAGTAATACAACAGTTGATGAAAATAGAATCTATGCCTTTAGAAAAAGCTCAAGATGAATATAAAGTACTTCAAAATACTCAGAAGGCTTGGGATATAATAGATGATAAATTAGAAGAATTTTATAATTATTTAAACAATTTCAAATTAAAATCAAGTTTTTTGAAGAAAAATGCCATGAGTTCAAATGAAGATATAATGAAAGTTTCATCGAATGGAAATGCAGGAAATTCCACTTTTTATGTCAATATTAAACAAGCTGCAACAGCTGGATATATTGAAGGACAGTCAAATATAGATGATAAATCTAAAACTTTAGCCGATCTCGGTTTAACTTCTGGAAAATTTAAAATTCAAATGTCTGGTTTAAATCCTGATGGTTCGGCAAAAGAAGCCATAGAATTTGATTTATCAAAATATGATGCAGATGCAACAATAGATTCTGTGTTAAAAAATATGAGTTCAAAGATGCCGGATGCAAATATAATCTTTGAAAAAGATTCATCAGGATCTAATTTTAAAGCATTTGTAATGAATAAAAATACAGGTGAAGAAAACTTTACTTTAACTGCTGTTGATGCTGATGGTGGAAAATTCTTAGGTAGCATATTAAACAATGGAACATCTTTAAATGCAAATGATACAATAGATACAACTTCCTCTACAGCTAATTATAAAGGTATTTTAGGTAAAGATGCAGAAATCGCTATAGATTTAAATGGAGATGGAACAGAAGAATTAACCTTGAACTCTTCTTCAAATGCTGTTTCATTTAATGGTATGACTTTGAATATTCAAAAAGAATCTGAAGCTACTGATTGGACAAAGATTTCAGTTGAAGATGATGTGAATGCCACTTATGACAATATAAAAGAATTCACAGATAAATACAATGAAGTTATGAAATTTCTTTATGATAAATTGTATACAGAAACTGAAGTGCAAGGAAAAGAAGAAGACAAGATGACAGATGAAGAAAAAGCTAAAGGAGTTTTAAAAGGAAATTCAAATTTAAGAACCGTATTTGAAAAATTAAAATCTTTGAGATTTGGAACTATAGAAGATAGTTCATTAGCTTATAATTCATTTGCAAGTGTAGGTATTTCTTCAGGTATATCAAGTTCTTTAGTTGAATCAAACCTTGAAAATGCCCGTAAAGGATTAATTTCAATAGATGAAACAAAACTTAAAGAAGCTTTAAGAACTAATTCTGATGCTGTTTTTGATTTATTCAACATAATAAATGATGATTCCAAAAAAAGTGGTATTGCAAATCAAATAAAAGATTATGTTTGGGATACTACAAAGTATAAAGGCTTTATTGATGAAATAAATGGCCTCGAAGGTTCTTTGAGTAAAGAAATGAAAGGCCTTTCAAAACGTATGCTCAATTTAACAAGAAAAATAAATATGAAAGAAGCCATGTATGTAAGACAATTTTCTGCAATGGAACAAGCTATAAGCAAAATGCAATCACAAGGTAATTATTTATTGAGTAAAATGGGATAAAAAAATAGCTACGATTTTAATCGTAGCTATTTTTTTATATAATATTTATATTTACCATCATTTAAAATGATATGATAATCATTCTTCAAAAAAATCTTATCTTTTAAATAGAAGTTTGAATATGGATTTTTAAATGCACTTTCAGGATCTGAAAAAGTTATTATCAATTTAGAATTAAAAAAATCTTCTTCCAAAAATATTTTAAAGTTTTTTTCATCTAATAGTTCTGGTAAAAATATAGCTGATTCATCAAATAATTTAAAATCAAATTCATCATTTTCGCCAATAATTCCATACTTTTTGTTAAAATTTATCAAAAGCATATTTTCCTCAATATCTATATAATTATCTAAATAAGAATTAATTATATTTATATCTTCTTCAAAATATTTTATTATATTTGAATTATCTTTCTTATCTAAAATTTTTTCTTTATAATAAAAATTTCTTTTTTCTTTCCAAATATTTAAAAAAGTTATTTCCATATCTAAATTATAATTAAAAGCAGGTATAGATAAATAAATTATTTTATCTTTCAAATCAAAAAAACAACTTTTTTTAGAATTTTTATCTTCTAAGACAGATATTGCCCATTTTGGTGTTGGTATATAAGGATTTTGAAAACTTTCTAATATTTTTTCTATATCTTTAATTACACTTTTTAGATTTTTTTCAGATTTATCTTCTATTTTTTTGATTATATAATTTTTTAAACATTCCATTACATTTAAATCTCTATTTTTTTCATATAAGCACAAATAATCTTCAACTAAACTTTTATTGATATTATTTAAATCTGATATATTCATAAATGTAATAAATTCTTGAGATATATTATCATTTTCAAAAATTTTACAAATAGAACTATGAAATATTTTCTCATTCTCATATAAATTTATATTACTGTCCAAAACAGATAATATATATGGTCTTTTTATCAATGAATAATTAGTTATTTCTATATCTTTAATATATCTGTACATTATATCTTCTGTCATACTTTTTTTATGAATTGATTTATTTTTATTGAAAAAAGCCATTCCTTTTATTTTATCTTTATTTTTAAAATAAAAAACAGCTTCAAAATATTTCCAAAGATCCGAATTTTCTCCTAAAGCTTTTAGAGTTAATTTATAAAATATATTATTACCTAAAATATCAAAGAGTTCTTCTGCAAATATAAGGACTATTGCCAAGTTTTTACCATTTAAATTTTCATTAAAAACTTCAAATATATTAGAGTACATATAATCCAAATTTTCAAAATATAATGAATAAGATAATATCAAAAAATATATTAAATCTTTTTTTTCTTTATCTATTTTAATTAAATATCTTCCTATATTTCTTTCGAGAACTTCATTTTTAAAATTTTCTTGTAATAATAATGGTTTTTTTACATTTATATTTAAGTCTTTTAATAAAAAATAAAAATATAACTCCGACATATAATTAAAATCATTGTTATTATATATATATATAAGTTTTTCTTCTGAAACATTTTCAAATTTTAATTCAATATTTTCTCTTGAAAAACAAAGAAACATCATTTTTAATGTTTTAAATAGTATCGAATTATAAATAACAGAAAAACTTATCTTCGAAATATTATTATAATAATTGTACAAAGCATTCAAAAAAACTTCAAAGTATTTAATACTGTTTTTATAATCATTTTCTTTATAATAGAAATTAGCCATTATCAAAGAAATATCTGGATTTAATTTATTGTTTAAATAAAAAACTTCTGTTATATCTTTAGCCTCTGAAACCATTCCATATTTTTCTATTGTATATATATAATCTTTAACATTTTCTATAGACATGGCTTCTTCTTTAGACTTTTCTAATATTTCTTTCTTATATTTTTTAAAATCTCTTAAAAAAATATAATCATTTTCTGATATTAAGTCCAATTTTAGTTTTTGTCCTATATAATAATATTGTGAATCATGATTTTTTTCTTTAAAATTTTCTATCTCATTTAGTATTAGTGGATATGATCTATTTAATTTTTTCAATTTTAGGCTTTCTGTCCATAAATATCCATAATGATATATTTTTATATCTGATGTATGAAATTCTTTACCATTATAAATCGGCTGATTATGTACCGAATTTACATATTTTATATTTCCTTTTGTAAACAATCTTGGAAGATTAAATTCATCATATGTTTGATAATCAAAACTCATATAATTTCTATTTATAGGAATTATCACTTTGCAATTATTTTGTTCTGCCTTTTTTACTATGAATTTTAAATCTTTATCGATATTTTTTATAAATAATTCTTCATCTGCATCTATCAAAAATACCCAATCACCCGTTGATTTTTCTATCGAATAATTTCTTGCTTCAGAAAAATTATTATTCCACTTTTTGAAATATATTTTATCTGTATATTTTTTACAAAGTTCAACAGTATTATCAATTGATCCAGTATCTACAATTATTATTTCATCTACTTGTTCAACTATTGAATCAAGACATCTCTGAATGTTACTTTCTTCATCTCTAACAATTAAACACGCGGAAATTTTTGGCATTTTATTCCTCCCCTTATTTTATACAATAAAATTAATTTTATAAAATAAAGGCAGGCAAAAAGCCTGCCAATATATTTTAATAATTATCTCAATAATGATAATACATTTTGTGGTAATTGATTTGATTGTGCCAACATAGCATTTGATGATTGTAATAATATCTGTTCTCTTGTGAAACTCATCATTTCTTTCGCCATATCAACATCTCTAATTCTTGATTCTGCTGCTGTTAAGTTTTCACTTGCTACACTTAAGTTATTTACTGTATGTTCCAATCTGTTCTGATATGCTCCAAACTGTGCTCTTAAACTTGAAACTGCTTTTATAGCACCATCTATCTTTGAAATAGACGTTTGTGCATTTGCATTTGAAGATATATCTAAACCATTTATAGTTAAAACAGTGGAAGAAACAGCTTGAGATTTTACATTTAAAACAAGATTTGATGATTTATCCGGTCCTATCTGTAAACTAAATGATTTATTTGCAGCAAATAATGAACTACCATTGAATTTAGTTGTTGATCCTATTCTATCTATTTCTTTTTGTAATTGAGTTATTTCTTTTGCCAATGCACTTCTATCTTCTGTGTTGTTTGTATCATTTGCAGCCTGTACTGATATTTCTCTCATTCTTTGAAGCATTGAATGTACCTCTGTTAATGCTCCTTCTGCTGTCTGTATCAATGATATTCCATCTTGTGCATTCTTTGTTGCCATATCATATCCTTTTATCTGTGCTCTCATTTTTTCTGATATAGCTAATCCTGCAGCATCGTCTCCAGCTCTGTTAATTCTTAATCCTGAACTCAATTTTTCTAATGATTTTCCCATTCCTGAATTTGCATTTCCTAAATTTCTCCATGCGTTTAATGCATTTAAATTATGATTTATTCTCATAATTCCACCTCCATGTAATTAATTATTATTTAACCCTTCCTTGGGTCAGCTATATTTTTTATCTCAACAATGATAATACATTTTGTGGTAATTGATTTGATTGTGCCAACATAGCATTTGATGATTGTAATAATATCTGTTCTCTTGTGAAACTCATCATTTCTTTCGCCATATCAACATCTCTAATTCTTGATTCTGCTGCTGTTAAGTTTTCACTTGCTACACTTAAGTTATTTACTGTATGTTCCAATCTGTTCTGATATGCTCCAAATTGTGCTCTTAAACTTGAAACAACTTTTATTGCATTTTCTATACTTGCTATAGCATTTTGTGCAGCTGTATTAGAAGTTATTGAAATAGCACTTATTGTAAGAGTAGCTGTTGTAACAGCTTGAGATTTTACATTTAAAACGAGGTCTGATGATTTATCTGGACCTATCTGTAAATTGAATGATTTATTTGCAGCAAATAATGAACTACCATTAAATTTAGTTGTTGATCCTATTCTGTTTATTTCTTTTTGTAATTGAGCTATTTCTTTTGCCAATGCACTTCTATCTTCTGTGTTGTTTGTATCATTTGCAGCCTGTACTGATATTTCTCTCATTCTTTGAAGCATTGAATGTACCTCTGTTAACGCTCCTTCTGCTGTCTGTATCAATGATATTCCATCTTGTGCATTCTTTGTTGCCATATCATATCCTTTTATCTGTGCTCTCATCTTTTCTGATATAGCCAATCCTGCAGCATCGTCTCCAGCTCTGTTAATTCTTAATCCTGAACTCAATTTTTCTAATGATTTTCCCATTCCTGAATTTGCATTTCCTAAGTTTCTCCATGCGTTTAATGCATTTAAATTATGATTTATTCTCATAATTCCACCTCCATGTTTTTTTTATGCCCTTCCATGGGCTAATATTTTTTATCTCCGGCCAGAGAACTTCATAGTATTATCGTTCTTTTTATTATTTACTTTAGATTTTTCATGAATAAAATTATTTAATTCTAATAAAGATAGTCTGGAAAACTAAGTACGCTGTTAATCCATAGTTAAGCAAAAAACATCAATATTCATCATAAAACCACCTTGGATAAAATCTATTAATTTTTTTAGGCAGAAATTGAGGAATTGCTATATCACCATCAACATGAATTGCAAAAGACTTTTTCGATATACTCTTAAATCCTGGCTTTATATAAAAACATAATCTTCTGCCGTTAGAAGTTATGGAATAAATACATTTAATATCTTTTAAACTATTATCCCAATGTGTACCATGATGTGGGATTATCAACGTATAAAACTTCTTTTTACCTGCTGCTATCAAATCACCTATTACTTTTTTTATTTCTTGGTGCTCCAGATCTCCTAAAAACAATAACCCACCATCACCTAATAAAGTAAGACTTAAATGATTTGCTACTTTCTTAAGAGAATCATTTGCTCTCTTGAAAATGTCTGGTAATTTTTTCTTTTCATATTCTTTTTTTACTAGTTCATTGACATTTTTAGAATGGTCTCTTTCTTCTGTAAATTTTCGTTGGCTTTCTTCAAAATATTTCCTAAATAGGCCTTCTGATTTTACACGTTCATATAGTTCTTTTAGTTTTTTATCCTCTTCCATTTCCATTGCTTTATTAAAATCATTTATTACATCCCTTCAGCCTTCGTTTCTTTTCCATCAATTTCCATTGGTGGCCATAAAACCTCAAATGATGTTTCATCTATATTTATTACATCCCCTTTAGAGAAAGGCTTGTATTTAAAAGGTCTTCCTCTGTTTATTCTTGATATCGCTTTCAAAAAATCATATTCCATAATACCTGTTTCGTTCCCAAAGAGTCTAAGGTTCATTGTAAATAAACAGGTCATAAATTTATCTTTTTTTGGAAAATTAGGAATTTTGGGATAATAGACTTCCTTTATTCCCCACGTATAAGAAAAAGAACTTTTGGAAGAAGCAAACATAAGACCATTGTAATGATCCTTATGAAAGTGAAAAAGCATAAAAACATCAGGGTTATAAAAACGATTGTAAAGATTCATAAGACCTCTTAATGCAACTTCACTGCCTTGTTTACTACCACAGTCAATTTGAATTGTTTTCCCAAAAAATGTGTCTATAGCCATACACAAACCATCACCAACATCAGATACATACATTGACCTCATCCAAACCCTCTAAGTTCTAAAATTTTAAAGACTTCAGAACATTAATGTAAAAAATTCTTAATACCTTCAATATTGATTATTTACTTTAATTCTTAACTTCATACAAGATATTATTTATGAGAGGTATAAAAACGTTGAAAAAAATATTTGATTATCCCCACCAATAAAAGCAATAAAATTAGATTCAAATACCTTTAATAGAATTTTTTTAATCCATAATATCCCTCTAATCAATATAATTTTTCTCATAAAAATCTAAATACTCGCCACTTATAACAGATTCCATCCACTCTTTATTATTCAAATACCAATCTATAGTCATTTTTATTCCTTGTTCAAACATAATAGTTGGTTCCCAATTAAGCTCTTCTTTTATTTTAGTTGGATCTATTCCATATCTTCTATCATGTCCAAGTCTATCTTTTACATATTTTATTAAATCTTCATTTATTTTTTTATCTCCTGTTTTTTCTTGAAGATAATTTATTATAGTCTTTACTATTTCTATATTTTCTTTTTCATTATGTCCGCCTATATTATATACTTCGCCTTTTTTACCCTTATCATATACCATATCTATTGCTTGACAATGATCTTCTACATATAACCAATCTCTTATCTGCTTGCCATCGCCGTATATCGGTAATTCTTTATGATTTAAAGCATTATTTATTATTAATGGTATTAATTTTTCGGGAAATTGATATGGTCCGTAATTATTTGAACATCTCGTTATATTTACATTTATTCCATAGGTATCATGATATGCTTTTACTATAAGATCTGCACTCGTTTTACTTGCTGAATATGGACTATGTGGATCTAAAGGTGTTTTTTCTGTAAAAAATCCTGTTGAACCAAGGGCACCATATACCTCATCTGTTGATACTTGTAAATATTTATTTCCTTCTTTATAATTTTTCTTAAATATATCTAATAAATTTTGTGTTCCCAATATATTTGTTTTTAAAAATATTTGAGGATCATGTATAGATCTATCTACATGAGATTCTGCTGCAAAATTTATTATTCCATCTATTTCATAATCTTCATATATTTTTTGTACTGTTTTTTGATCAGTAATATCGCCTTTTATAAAGCTAAATCTACTTTTTTCTTCTTCTGTAAGTTTAGATAGATTGTCTATGTTTCCTGCATATGTTAGACTATCTAATCCGATTATTTTTCTATCTATATGTTTTCTTAGGTAATAGTATACAAAGTTGCTTCCTATGAATCCTGCTACCCCTGTTACTAATAGTGTCATTTTATATCACCTGCTATATCTAAGATATATTTACCATATTCTGTTTTTTCATATTCTTTTCCAATTTCAATCAATTGCTCTTTGCTTACCCATTTATTTCTATATGCAATTTCTTCAAGACAAGAAATATATAACCCTGTTCTTTTTTGTATTGTTCTAACAAATTCTGATGCATTAGCAAGGCCATCATATGTTCCGGTGTCTAACCAAGCAACTCCTCTTCCCAAAACCTCTACATTCAATTCATTTTCTTCTAAATATATTCTATTCAAATCTGTTATTTCTAACTCTCCTCTATCTGAGGGTTTAAGATTTTTTGCTTTTTCTACAACAGAATTATCATAATAATATAAACCTGGTATTGCATATTTTGATTTTGGTTTTTCAGGTTTTTCTTCTAAACTAATCGCTTTATTATTTTCATCAAATTCAACTACTCCAAATGATTTAGGATTATTAACATAATAACCAAAAATTGTAGCACCTTTTTCAAAGTCAGCAGCTTTTTTTAATTTTGGTACAAAATCTTGACCATAGAAAATATTGTCTCCCAATATTAAAGCGACATCATCATTTCCTATAAAATCTTCACCTACAATAAATGCATCTGCAAGCCCTCTTGGATTTTTCTGTATTTTATACTCTATTTTCATTCCTAATTTAGATCCTTTTTCAAATAAATTTTTATATAAATCAATATATTCTGGATTTGAAATTATTAAAACTTCTTTTATTCCTGATAACATCAATACTGATAAAGGATAATATATCATAGGTTTATCGTATATTGGCAATAATTGCTTACTTATTCCTTTTGTAATTGGATATAGTCGCGTTCCACTTCCCCCTGCTAAGATAATACCTTTCACATTATCACCTCATTTAAATATTTATTATAATATCACATATTCTATCTACGTCTGATAATTCTAAATCAGCATATAATGGCAAAGTCAATATTCTATCTGCCACATATTTTGCAATAGGTGTTTTATTTACATCAAATCTGTCCTTATAACATTCTATATTATTTGTCAACGGAAAAAAATATTTTCTTGCCATAATGTTGCTTTTCTTTAATTCTTCAAAAACTTCATCTCTATTTGCCTTGTATCCATCAAATAAAACTGGGAAATAGGCATAATTATTTTTTATATTTTCTTTTTCTTCATTTAATTTTATTCCTTTAATATCTGAAAGCCTTTCTCTATATCTTTCTACTACTTTTTTTCTTTTTTTAATTTCATCGTCAATATGTTTCATATTGCATAATCCCATAGCAGCATGAATTTCGGTCATTTTTGCATTTGTTCCTATATCAATAATTTCATGTTTTTGATTCATCCCAAATTGTCTTAAACTTCCAAATTTGTTATAAAGGTTATCATCTTTAAAAGTAACTCCACCACCTTCAACTGTATGAAACACTTTTGTGGCATGAAAACTAAACATAGAAGCGTCTCCAAGATTAGATACATTTATTCCATCTACCGTTTCTCCAAATGCATGTGCTGCATCATATATTACTTTTAAATTATATTTTTTTGCTATTCTTTCTATTTCCTTATAATCACAAATATTCCCATATACATGAACAGGAAGAATTGCAGAGGTTTTCTCTGTTACTAGCTCTTCAATTTTAGAAGCATCTATTGTATAATCATCTTTTTTTATATCACAAAAAACAGGATCCAATCCATTTCTTACAATAGCATGGGTTGTAGAAATAAAAGTAAAAGGAGTAGTTATAACTTCTCCTTTTACTTCAAGAGCTAAAATTGAAAGTTCTAAGGCTAAATGCCCGTTTGTAAAAAGAGCAATTTTATCAACGTTCAAATAATTGCTTAATGCTTTTTCTAACCGATTATGCTTGGGACCTGTATGAGTTAAATATCTAGTATCCCATAAATCTTTTATTTCATTTATATATTCACTATATGGAGGCATAGAAGGTTTTACTAATGGTATTATTTTATCTTTCATATATATCTCCCTTGTTTTTATCAAATGCTTGTTCAATTAATTTACTTTGAATTATTATTTTTTTAAAATTTTCTTCTCTTATACTTTTATTAATGATTGTATTATAAAAAAAATCTATTGAATTTGAAAATTGATCTTCTTCTTCCACTGTTATTGTTTTATTTTGTTTATTATTTTTTATATAAATTTTTGGATTATAATTTTCTGGAGCAGTAAAAATTCTATCAGTATAAATAGTTCCTTCACTTCCCCAAATTTCCAACTCACATTTATAAGAGTTATCCATTCCAAAAGAAATGCTAGAAACAATATTATTTTTGTTCTTTAATAAGACATTTCCAAATAAATCTACTTCAAAATCTTTTTTATTTAAAACAGAAGAAACAATTTCAACATCCTCTCCTAATATTTCTGAAGATACTTTTATAGGATATCCACCACAATCTAATAAAGCTCCACCACCTAATACTCTTTTATACCTAAAATCATTTTTACCTCTAAATGGAAACGCAAAATTTGTAGTTATTTTTCTTATATCTCCTATGGTATTTTCTTTTATTAATGACTTAATTATAAATAATTGCTTATGATAAACAAAAGCATAGTTTTCATGTATAGATAGATTTTTTTCTAAAGCTAAATCTATTAAATTTAAAGTATCTTTATAATTTATAGTTGAAGGTTTTTCTAAAAAAACATGTTTATTTTTTTCTAATATTTTCTTTGCCCAATAATAATGTAAAGCAGGCGGTAAAGGAACATATATTGCTTCTATTTTTTTCGAATTAATTATTTTTTCAAAACTATTATAAATATTACCTCCATACTCATCAACTATTTCTTTAGCTGTTTCTAAAGATTTTTTTATGTTTTCGTTTAAATTAACATCTTTAAGTAAAACATTTCTCTCTTTTTCGTTGGCTACAGCTATTCCTATAAATTCAAAAAAATTATTTTTTTTCAAAGCTGGCAAAAACTTTCTTCGATTTATATTTGATGTTGATAATATTCCCATTTTTAGTTTTTTCATACTTAACCCTCCAATAAAGATATGAGATTCCTTAATTGAATATTGATCAAATTATTAGTTTGTATCATTTTATTTAAAGTAATAAAATCAATTATATGATATTCTTTTGGAAGATAAATTTTATTTAATTCATTTTTGTCTATTTTCATTATAATGTTTAAATTTTGTTCTTGATAAAACCTTCCACCTTCTTCTGAAAGTAATACTTTTGCTATTATTCCAGAATTTCGAATTAAATTTTGTTCAAATAATTTTTCAATATTATCTTCAAAATTATCATTAAATTCTTTTTGTATTGTTGGTCCTAACTCAACATAATCAAAACAACCAATTTCTGGTTTTTCTTTTATAATAAAATGAATAACTCCGTCTTCTTCAAAAAAAACCAAACCAAAAGTAGCTTTCCCTTTAGCTTTAAAAAGTGGTTGCGTCCAATTATAAACTTCTCTACCTTGTATTGTTATATCTGCAAAAATAACTTCAAACGGATATTTATTTTCAATATCTTGAAATTTTCCATGTTCCATTTTCCAGTTATTTAAAGAATAAAGATCTGTTAATCTTATACTATAATTATTAAACATTTTTTTGTTGTTTAAACTATAATATATTTTTTTTATTTTTTCATGATTTATTTTTAGATTTAATTGATTTAAAAAAATACTATTATTTATATCTTCTGTAAATTTTTCTCTTTTTAACGTAGAATAAGGTATACAAGAAAGCACTGTCCTTGTATCCATATTAACTAAATTATCATATTTCATTAGCTTTTTAATTTGGCCTAATGTAAACCATCGAAAGTTTTCAGATTCCTTTATATGATCTTTTATGTATAATATTACATTTCTGTTTCTTTTTTTATAAAATCTCGATGATTGTTCCGATTGTATTTGGTCTACTATGATTTCATATTTTTCAGAGTTTATAAAATATTCTAAAAAGGCTGGTTTTTTACCCCCATGTTTTTGCAAAAAATTACTTTTTGTGGCTTGAATAGTTGGAGAAATTTGAACTTTATTAATATTGCCAGGTTCAATTTTTGCCTGCATTAAAAAATGTAAAACTCCATTTATTTTTGAAGTAATTATACCTAAATAACCTATTTCATCCTGTATGATAATAGGATGAGATTCTAATAGTTTACCTAATTTGTATTTTTCTATACCTTTAATAGAAAAAAAACTATTATTTTTATTTCTTATAGCTCCTTCTTTCTTATCATAAAACCAATAGTTACTATCCTCAAGTTTAATTTCTTTGATATCAACATAAGTAGTTTTGTTTTTTTCATTAATCCATTTTAACAAATATTTGGTTTTATTATAAGTTTTCGCTGTATTTAAAGATTTAATATAATCATTTAAAGTAATCATAGTCTTTTAATCATCCTTATTTAATTGAACTTTTATATAAACTTTATTACCCTCGTCATCATAAGAATATATGTTAATCATCAAATAACTTCATAACTCTAATTTTTTGTGAAATTTCATTAATTTACTTAATTCAACTAAATCTTTTTATAAATTATTCTAAATAATCATGTTTAATTTCCATATTGGTTAACCAATGAGTATCCCATAAATCTTTTATTTCTTCTACATATTCATCTAAATTGGGCATAGATGATTTTGTAACTAATATTTTTTTATTCATTTAATCAGTCCTTAATATCTGGCAAAATAAAATATTTTGTAATATCAGCATTTATTATTTTCACTTTATTCCCTTCTACTTTTATCTTTTTATTTTCCAATAATTTATCAAGATTAAATAACATCTCTATTTGTAAATCTAAAATAAAATCATAACCATTTTTATAAAAAGCTTCTGACGAAATAACACTTTGCAAAATGATAGGCCCTGTATCAATTCCTTCATCTATAAAATGAGCAGTATTTCCTAAAATAGAAGCATTATCATTTATAGCTTTATCAATGGCGTTTCTTCCAGGATAATTTGGCAAAATAGAAGGATGAAAATTTATTATTTTATTTTTATACTCTTTTAAAATTTTTCCTTTTAATATGTGATCTCCGAAAGAAAAACAATAATCTATTTTATTTTTTTTCATCAGCCTGAGTAAATTATCAGAATTTTTTAAGTTTCTGTCTGGTTTTTCTAATTCATAAAAGTCTTTTAAAATATATAAAATACTCTTATCTTCTAAGATTTCTTTTAAATATCTATTATCTTTACTATCAGAGTAAACAAATTTTATTTTTTTTATAAAATTTTTATTTGCGTATTTAATTATTTTATAAAGCCTACTAGCCTTGCCAGAAACATAAAAACAATAATTCATAATATAGTCCCCATTTCTATTCTAAAGTATATTTTTCTAGCATATCTTTTATTTCCTCTTTTGAATTAAACATCATTACATCTATTATAGATAGATTTGGAATAAATTCATTGTTGAATTGTTTATACTTTATATCATTTGTTTTTATAAAATTTAATTTTATCTCTTCTTTTTTAAAATCTTCTTTATTATATAGTTCTGTTCCACCTATAGGGTTTATATAATGATCAGCTTCCATTTTTTTACATGTTTCAATAACTCTCTCTTCAGCTTTTAAATTATGGTTCATTTCTATTTCAGAAGAGATTATTATTTCTGTTTTTATCCCTAGATATTCTTTGATAATACGTAATGAATTTAATAAATAATTAAATAAATTTTTATCTTCAAAATCAAGTATTTTAATTAATAATGGTTCTATTTTTTTATAATAAGGAGCTTTTTTATATGCTTCTTTTACCTGATTTTTAATTTTACTTTTTTCATTTTCATATCTCTCAGATAAGAATCTTTCTTTTATATCTAAAAAATCAGAATCTTTTTTTATGGGTAGGGTTATCATTTTATCTGTATTGTTCATCAATATTCTATTTCTTCTTATCCAGCCTCTTTTAGTATATTGAATATTGTCATATACAACAAACCTATCTACTTTATTCATTAATTGCCAATATCCAATATATGGTAAAAAATATGGTTGCATAATTCCTATCTTCATTTATAAAACTCCAATTCTTTTTAAATGTTCTTTTATTTCATAAAAATTGTTTTTCGCCATTTGTTTAACTTCTTCTATCTTAAAATTAAGATGTTGATTTATTTTATCTTTATTATCTAATAGCTTTTCAATTTTTTGTATCAAATCATTTTCTTTGCTTGGATCAGCTACATAGTTTTCCATTTCACACACTTTAGCGAAACCTTTTAATTTATGGGCTTTTGGTTCATGCCCATAATCTATTATAACTGTTGGTATTTTTTGTGATAAAGCTGCAACTGCAGCATGTACTCTTCCACTTATCATTAAATCTAAATTACCAATAATTCCCTTAGTTGTCCAAGCATCATATACTCCATCAATAGTTTGAATATTTTTAGCTGTGCCTCTATCTTTAAGTATTTTTTCTAATTGTTTTATAATAGGATAATCTCTTCCATGCTGTAATTTAAATTTTTTAGGTGGAATAGGAAATCCATTAGAATGTGACATCAAAATTATATTTACATCATATTTATTAGCTATATGTTCAATTGATTTAGCAAATGTTATATAATCTTTATCATCTCTTGGCCATTTGTCAAAAGGTCCTTGTTCAAAATTCCAGCCACAAATTACAAAACCTATATTTAATTTTGATTTATCAAATATGTTTTTTACTTCTTCTTTTTCTTTAGCTTTTTCTATATTTATTGGTTCAAATAAAAATGCTGGACAAGCTAAATCACTTGTATTATTAGTATTAAAACCTTCTCTTTTAATTATATCTGAACTTATAGGTTCTCTATTTGTTACTAAGTCAAATCCTTCATATACTTTTTTTGCTAAATCTTTAGTTTTGATATCCTTAAATGGACCAGGAGAACCAGCTATCATATAAGTAGGCTTTAATTTTTGAGCTATTAAATCCTTATATAAACCGACTTCAAATCTATCTTTTCCCAAAAAATTGGCGTTATCTCCCCAAATATCGCCACTAAAATCTATGACTATGTCAGATTCTAAAACTTCTTTTATGTATGGTGTTATTTCTTGAAATTTTCCATTCTTTAAATAATCCTCTACCAAAGTTAATTCATATTTTGCTAATTCTAAATTATTACTTTTGTTAAAGCCATAATATAGATCTATCGGTAAACTTTCAACTTTCTCATCTTTACAAAATCTTTTTGACATTTGTAGTGTTGTTTTTATTTCAGAATTCTCAAAAGTTTTATGAAGCTCTCTAATGAATGGTTCTATGATGTAATAATTACCTATATTTCCAAATTCCATTCTTCCCCAGTGTAAAGTTGTTTGGCCTATTATCAATATTCTCATTTCTAACTTCCTTTCTATCAATAATTATTTTTGTTATCAAAAAAATCTTTCCATAACTTAAATCTTGTTTCAAAAGAATATTCTTCTTCAATAATAGCACTATTAATATTTTTATCGCTTTCATTAATTTCTATTAAATCATTATATGTCATTTGATAAATATCATAAGTATTCCAAACTATTAAATTTTTTTCTTTTAGAGTTTTCCAAGAAGTAGTATCATTTTTTAAGAAAACTTTTTTACCAAGAAATAATAAATATAAAATATTCCCAAAAGCTTGTTGCCTGTCGTGATTAAAAATAGCTAAATCTACTGAACTTAAAAACTTACCATATTCTTGAGGGGGTAAAAAATTCTTTAAGTAATTAAATTTTTTACCAAAAATATCTTTTCCGGTTTCAATTACTTTTTCAATATAATTTTTACTTCCTCCATAAGATAGTGGCGTTATTATTTCAATATTTTCATTTTTGAATTTTGATAAAATATTCAACATTTCTATATGTTTGTTACTTGGATCACCCGAATTCCCTAATTGTATTCTAAGGTTACAAGATGATCTTTTTTTATTTTTTAATCGTTTAAGGAATTTATAATCTATTAAATTAGGATATAATAATAAATATTTTTTTGCATTAATTTTATACCATTTTTTTGCTAATTCAAAGTCATACTCAGAGGTTACAGTAATAATATTAACAATTTTTTTTAGAATTTTTTTTCTAACAAATTCAAATAAATCAGAATTAAAATTATTTTTTCTAAATTTATAATAATATAAATCACCACCCCAAATAAACCAATATACTTTTTTAAAATCAATTTTTTCTTCATTTAAAAATAAATAATACATAACTTCATAATTAAAAATTCCATGTAGAAGTATTTTTTCATAGTTTGTCGCTAATAATCTTATAGATTCAATATTATTAATGACATAATAATCATCAGTAAAAACATCATTACTAATAATAATAAATTTATGATCTTCCTTTGTAAAATTCTCATTTATAAATTCAATATATTTTTTTGAAATAGGGCTATCAATCATAAAATGTAAGTATTTAACCTTTTTATTTAAATCATTGATTTTAAATTTAGCACTTGAATAATAATCTATCTTTTTTAATTGTGTAAAATCTCTTTGTTCAAATTCAATATAAGAAAGTAGATAAAAAATTTTTTCATCCTTATTATTTAAGTTCATTAAAATATTCCATGATATTTTAAACATACTTTTTTTATAATAACAGAGAGCTAAATTATAATAAATATCATTATTTTTTTCTATAGATAATGCTTTTTTAAAAAAACGAATTGCAAGCTCTATATTTTCAGTTTGGAAGAGAATTATACCCTTTAAATTATACTTCTCCCACTTTGAATTATTTATCTTCTCTATTTCGGTTAAAGCATCTTTATATTGAGCGTTTTCTATCATTTCTATAATATTTTCATACATAAAATTTTACCTCCACAATAATTTATTTTCATAATATTAATCGTCTAAATATAGAAATAATTGAAAAACGTCATTATATTTATTATTAGTTTTCTATTATTTAAATTTTATTAAAGTTTGTATATTGAGCCTTTAATTTTAACTTCTGAGTTTATTTTATTATCTATTTTTCTTGTTATTCTAAATAATTTAACTTTATTGTCATCAGGGTTTACTTTTATACTATTCCTATAAAGAAATATTAAGTTCTCTTTACAACCAAATATTTTATACTTTTCAAATTTAAAATCTTCTCGACAAATATCATTGTATTTATTTCTCATACTTCTTAATAAATCTTCACTTATGTCCCCAAAACAATGTAAAGATAGAGTTATACCATCTATAATTTTCTTAATATATGAAGTTAAGTTTTTATTATTTTCTTTTTTAAACTTTAAAACCAAATCTATTCCAATTTTTGATATTGATTCACTATTATAATTATCCTCTGGATGTATTTTTGTTTTTTTCATAAATTCCAAAGGATGTGTTTTAGTAGTTAATTTATCTAACGATATATCAAAATTAATTAATCTATTTCTTTCAAATAAGCAATCAGTATCAGCTTTTGAAACCAATTTATATGTATAATTATAATTTCTATCGTCAATTGATGATTCATTATGATAAAATACCAAACCATCTCTAGCTAAATTTTTAAAGTAACTAGTTCCTATGTTATAAATCAAAATATTTTCTACGTCAAAAAAAGTCAGATCATTTGTTTTTAATTCGGAGAATAATATTTTCTTAGAAGCATTTTGATAATCAATAGATTTTAAATTTCTTCTTATTTCATTTTTAACATTTGAATTGTTATTATATTTAACTCTTTCATCTGTAGACTTATTATATATAATAATATCATTATTCATTTTAACTCTCCCTTTAATAATAAAATAATACATTTCAATTATATCATTCAATATTAAAAAAATGCAGTGGTATTCATTCTCGTATTAATATAAAATTATCATTGTAATAAATAGCTTTCTATATATTTTTGAAAGTTTTAAGAGAAAAAAACTTCTTTTTCAAAATATTATCATTTTATCTCAACTTGATATTCCAAGATATATTCCTTTATTTTTTTATTCTGATTTTAAATTTCAACTAATATGTTTTCTCTTTTATTGTTTTCTTCTCTGAATTCCGCAAAAAATTCAGAGAATTTTATAATGAAAAATCGAGTGTAGTTTTAGATTTTGAAAAAGAAGAATCTGAAGGTACTAAAAAGTTTTTTTCACTTATTGGCCCTTTTTTGGCTACATTAAAAAGAGGTGGGGTTTTATTAATAGATGAGTTAGATACAAGTATTCATCCTTTATTATTAGATAAAATTATAGATCTTTTTAATTCAGAATATAATAAAAAAAATGCTCAATTAATTTTTTCTACTCATAACACAAGAATTTTAAAAAATCAAACTTTGAACAAAGATAATATATGGTTCGCTACAAAAAATAAATATGGAGCGTCAGAGCTTTTTTCATTATTAGAAATCAAGAATGTTAGAAGATCTGGTAACTTTGAAAATGAATACTTATCTGGAAGATATGGGGCTATACCTTATATTAATGATATTTTAGACAGAGTTGATGTTGATGGCTAAAAGAAAAAAGTTATTAAAAAATTACAGTTCTTTTGATAATAAATCTAATCTTTCTAAATTAAATTCATATACTAATTTTTATCAGTTTTTTGATTTAATTGACAAAGAAAAACGATGATTTTAAAATCATCGTTTTTTATTTTTTCTATATTTTTCAAATTTTCAGAAAAAACCATTTCTTATAATACTTTATTTATAAATATTAGCTGTATATTTTTTGATAATTTTTAAATTTCAATATCATTTAAAAATTTAAACCAATTAGAGCACCTATTATAGCACCAATAATCGCAAAAATTATACTGCCATTTTTTCCAAAACCACCTTTACTAATTATTCCAGCTATACCAATGCCTTTTCCTACAAAAAAACCAATAAATATTCCAACTATTGACCCAATAATACCAAAAATAATATTTTTACCTAAAAAAAACATTAAAAATGTCAAAATTATTATTATTAAAAAGCTAATTATAAGTACAAATTTTCTCATATACATCACCCTTTTGGATTATTCAAATAATTTTTTAACTTCCTTTTTGTACCTATTAAATGATGTTTTTGCAAACGTTTTTAGTTCTTGATAAAAATCTAATCCTTATCACCCTCTTTTGTTTAATTTTTTGTTTCATTACTCGCTTGTTTTTTTACATTATTTTTAAAGTCACCAAATTAATACATTATATAATCATCTAATTATAGAAATAATTGAAACATTGATTTATAATAAATTTTATCAAATTATAATTTTATATGAAAATAGCTCCTGTGTTTTATACAGGAGCTATATATTTATAATTCACTCATAACTTTATTCATTCTTGTCATCATGGATGTTTTATTTTCTATACATTCTGGACAAAATTTAATTTTATATGATCCTTTATTTGACCTTACATTTTTTTGAAGCCTTGTAGTAAAATAAAATTCTTTTTTGCCTTTTTCGAGATCTTCTGAATTTTTTTCAAAAAAACCTAAATCTACGTGTTTACAATTAAAATCATGTACCTCGATTTCTTTTTCATCATTCTTGAACACCATCACAAAACCTTCTGGTTTTTTTTGAGTAAACCTTTGATAAGATATTCTGTTTTGGATTTTTTTCATACATAGATCCCCCTTATTGTTGTATTTGAACGGATTAACCGTTTTTTATAATCTATATATGCTTCCCCTGTCATAATTATTATATATAATTTTGTTTAAAAAAATGTTAATTTTTTATTCTTTAGTTTTTTGAAGTTTTTTAATTAATTTTTCACTTATCAATTCGGCTTGTTCATAATTTTCATTTGCCTTTTCAAAATCTTTATTTTTTATGTTATTTTCAGCCTTTTTAGATGCATCATGAAGTTTTTCATGTAATTCTATAATCTCTTTCCAATTTTGATCTTCTATATTTTTTTCAATTATTTGCAAAAATATACCAAATTTACATTTTTTAGAATCATTTTCAATATTCATAAAATTTTTATTTTCTATTGCTAAATTTAAATTTTGAACCCATTTTTGATGTGCTTGTATAGCTATTTCAGTTTGTTCTTGAACAAAATTTTTTTCAGCTATATTATATTCTTTAAAAACATCTAAAAGTTTTTGTTTTGTTTCTGTAAGTTCTGGCAATACTTGTTCCAAAGTATTGGTAAGTTCTTTTTCATCTTTTGACAAAAATGATATATTTTGCATTTCGGAAGATATATCTTCTATTATGTTTCTTATATTATTCATTGCCGAAGACATTTCTTCGGTTGTAGCACTTTGTTCTTCTGAAGATGAAGTCAACGATTCTATCATTTTATGCACTTGAGATACATCTTGTGTTATTTCATCAAACATTTTTGAAATCTCAAAAGAATATTTATAAGTATCATTTATATTATTAACTGTCTTTTTTACAGACTTTTCAGCTTCATTGCTTGTGTTTTGAACTTTTTGTATTATTTGAGCTATTTCTTGCGTTGCCTTTTTACTATCATCTGCTAATTTTCTTATTTCATCAGCAACTACGGCAAATCCTTTTCCTGCTTCTCCCGCACGAGCAGCTTCTATTGCAGCATTTAAAGCTAAAAGATTTGTTTGTTCAGTTATCGAATTTATTGTATCTAATATTCTTGAAACATCTGATATATTCTCAGTTAATTCACTCATTATTTTAAAAGTATTTTCAGATTGATTTGATGAATCTTTTGATATTTTAGTTATATTTTCTATTTTTTGTTTTCCAATTTTTGATTTATCTAAAAGATTGTCAGAACTTTCTCTTATTTTTTCAGACGAATTTGCAATATCTTGTGAAGACACTGCTATTTCTTCTGAACCAGCATTTACTTCTTCTGTTGAAGAAACTGTATCATCTATTTTATTTTGTGTTTCATTTATAAAATCATCTAATTTTTCTGTCAATTGTATTATTTTATCAGTTATTCTTTGTATTTTAGATGAGTTAACACTTAAAACTTGAGTTGTATAAAATATTGATTTTAATGTTCCAAGTATTTTTTGTCTTATTATTTCTAATTCACCAATACCTGGATTTTTTTTTGATTTTTCATCACATAAAGTTTCGTTTAAATTTCCATCTTTTAATCTTTTTATTTTTAATTGTATGGGTTCTGATTTTACTTTTAAAAAATTCATTTTTTACCCCCTCTATGTATTTTATTATATTATAATTTATTTTTTTTAATTTTAAATTAAAAAAGCTGCACTTCAAAGATGTTGAAGTACAGCAAAAATAATTTTGAGTTATACTTTTATGCCCTCGATAAATATTCACCATTTGATGTATCTATTACTATTTTGTCTCCTATGTTAACAAACAATGGAACATTAACCTCTGCACCTGTATTCAATTTTGCAGGCTTTAAAGGATTTCCTGTTGAATCACCTTTTTCACCTGGTTCTGTATATTCAACAATCAGTGTAACATTTTTAGGCAATGAAAAAGATACAGGTCTTTCTTCATAGAAAGATACAAAAACTGTTCCTTCTTCTGCAAGAAAGTTTACTATATCTCCAAGATCATCTATATGAACTTCTATTTGTTCATATGTTTCATTATCCATAAGTGCATAATAATCTCCATTTTTATATATATAATTCATTTCTCTTTGGTCTAAAACTACATCTTCTAACTTTTCTCCACCTTTCATGGATGTGTCTACAGTTGAACCATTTTCAATATTTTTCATTTTTAATGTAACTGTAGCTTCATTTCTTCCAGACCAGTTATATTTATACTTTTGTATAGTATGAAGCTGTCCATTGTATTTTATAACATATCCTGGTTTTAATTCTGATGCAAAAATCACTTATATCACTCCATTTCTTAATATTTTCAAGATTATTTTACTATATTATCTCAAGTTTTTGTATTAAATTTTCTTGAAGACTTGATGTTATTTGAAAATAATTTTTTAATTTCTTAAATGTTTTTTGTAAAGAATTGTAATTTTTATCTATATTTTTATATTCTTGAATTATACTTTGTTTTATTTTATAATCATTTAAATACTTTATCATTAAAGAATAAGAATTATAAAGATATTCTTCTTCAAAAAAACTTTTAATAAAGTGTAAAAAAGCTTCAACTTTTAAATGATGTATTTGATTTTTTTGTTTATAAGCTTCCCAAAAAAATGGTATTCCAGAATTCAAAGCAAGTTGAAGAGAGTCTTCTCCTCTTATCCAATTATATTTAGCACCATAAATATAATTATCAAATATTCTTTGAGGAGATATATCCATATTTTTTATATTTTCTTTTTTTATTTTTTTCCCCCAAAGGGTTATGGGATCATTTAAAAAATTGACTTTTTCTGGGGTATACATATAAACATTATGATACCCTTTTATTTTTGAAGTAAAGAAACTATAGTTTAATATACCCGCAGTTTCTTTGTATAAACCTGGAACAAGAAAAGTATTTTTTATGTTCAAACCATGATGATATGACATCGTGTTATTTGAATTAATTGCCCACTTCTCTGGAGTAAAATAATCAATAGTTACACATATTTTTGAATATTTATTTATTATTTTTATATAATCTTCATTTGGGAAATACTGAAACATAAATACTATTTTTTCTGAACTTCTATAATTTGTTATATCTTTAATTTCTAAAATTTCAAAGTCTATTTCATCGTTTATATCATAAAATATTTTTTTATAATCCGTTATTACTCTTACTTTTTGTTGATATGTTTTTTGAAGTGCAGAAGCTAATCTTATAGTATATCCAGCATCACCATAATTGTCTATTACCGTAACGAATATATCTATCATTTTTATCACCATTATAATATATCATTTTTATTCTAATTTATTATGAATTTGTTTTTAAAAAGTTTATATATTCAAAAGTAGAATATTTCCAATGATTTATTTTTATATTTAATTCATTTTTTATCTTTTCATTTGAAAGAACTGATATAATAGGCCTTTTAGCTATCAATTTGAAATCTTTTTGATAAACTCTTTCTAATTTATTATTTCTTTGTAAGTATTTCAATATATATTTTATCCATAAATATCTTGAACATATTCCATCTCCAGATATATGATATATACCTACACTATCTTTTTCTAAAAGTTTTAAAGTTGGAATCAATAAGTCTTTAACATTAGTCGGAGATGATATCTCATCTATGGTACCTTTTATAATTTCATTATTTTCAGTATTTTTTATTATTTTTTTTATAAAATTATTCTCTTTTTCTCCATATAACCATGAAGTTCTCAATATTAGATAATTTTTTAATTTTCTTTGTATGTTTTTTTCTCCCAATAGTTTACTATAGCCATAATAATTTATTGGATTAGTTTCATCTTTTTCAGTATAATTTATTTTTTTACCGTTAAAAACATAGTCTGTAGAAAAATGAATTAATTTTATATTATATTCTTTACATATTTCAATCAAATTTTCTGGATTATTAACTTCTAAAGTATATTGTTTTTTTATTTCTGCATTTTCAACATCTGTATATGCCGCAGTATTCAATATATGTGTGATTTTATTTTTTTCTATAAATTCTTTCATTTGATAATAATTTGTTATATCAAAATCTTTTTTATTTGTTTTATAGTTTATAAGTTTAATTTTTGAAAATTCTTTTCCAAGTTGCCCATCAGATCCAGTTAAAAGAATTTTCATCTTAAGTATCCCCAATGTTTATCTTTATGACTCAATATCAATTGTTCTTCTTTTATATTAAATTCTTTTAAATTCCAATATTCAAATATTTTTGGATCTTTCCATATAAATCCATCTTCATCATTAGAATTAAAATATTCATCAGTTTTATAATATACAATAGTTTCATCTTTAAGAGTTAAAAATCCATGTGCTATTCCTTTTGGAATGTATAATGTATAATTTTTATCTAATTTTATAGATAAAGCTTTTAAATAAGTTTCTGAATTTTTTCTGAGATCTAATATAACATCTATTATTTGACCATTTAAACATCTTATTAATTTTGCTTGCGGTTTTTTTATTTGATAATGCATTCCTCTCAAAGTATATTTATTTGAAAAAGAATAATTTTCTTGAACAAAATTAGTTTTCAAAAATTCATAATCATTTTTTCTATATATTTCTGAAAAATATCCCCTTTTATCTTCATATAATTTATTTTTTATTTGATAAACATTTTTTATTTCAAGTTCTCTAATATCCATAATCTACCTCCATTATCCAGTATATTATACCCTAAAAAAAAGATTCATATGATATATATCATATGAATCTTTTTTATTATTGTTTTTTTTCTTTTTTTATATTTTTGTATGCGATATTTAGAGATATTCCAAGGCCACCAAATAATATAATTCCAGCAAAAAGCATGAAAAGAATAGATCCTAAACTCATTTTAATCAACCTCCAATTCAAAGTTTTTTTCTATATCTTCTTTTAGAGATTCTTCAATTTTTTCTTTTTTATAAAACTCTTTTGGATTTTTGGCTTTTAACATACTGAATATAAGTGCAATTAAAGGAGTTAAAACAAATGCCATAAATCCAATTATAAGAGACCATGTTGGATAATTTTCATAAGGATTTTTTATCTCATCTATAAGTCCATTTACAAAAATTATACTTAATACTATTGGAATTATATATTTTATAGCTATATTAAACCATTTTCCTATTTTTATTTCTGATACTTCATTTATATAATCTCTAATATTTTCAGCACCCATAACCCATCCAAATATTATAGTTTCAAATATTCCTACCATTAAAAGAGCATAAGTTCCAAGAAAGTGATCAAAAATATCAAGCCAGAATATTCCACCCTGAGTAGAAAAAAATAATCCCATTATAAAACCTATTCCCATGAAAATACCTAAAAATTTTTTCTTTTTAAAATTAAATTTATCAGAAAAAGATGATTCAATAGCCTCAACAAGTGAAAAAACAGAATCTATACCAAGGGTTAAAAGCATCACAAAAAATAAAAACCCAAATATTGCTTGAACAACTATTCCACCAGGCAATAGAGCAATAGCTTGTGGATAAGTCACAAAGGCAAGACCTATCCCTCCTGTAACTACTTCTGGAACTTTTACAGATAAAACATTTGCCATATATCCAAGAACCGAAAAAACTGCTATTGCAGCTAAAAAAGATGTTGCAGAATTACCCAAAGCTGTTATTATTGCATTATTAGCTATATCTTGTTTCTTTTTATTAAAAGAGCCATAAGCTATCATTATTCCAAAAGCAACACTTAAAGAATAAAAAATTTGTCCAAACCCTTCAGCCCAAACACTGGGAGAACTCAATTTTTCAAGAGATGGATTGAAGAGATAATCTAATCCTGTTGAAGCCCCTTCTAATGTGAATCCTCTTATTCCCAATATTATTAAAAGAATTATAGGCAAAGGAACTGTCCATAAAACAACTTTTCCAACACTTTCTGTTCCCTTTCTTAATACTATATAAACAAATAACCAAGTTATTGCAAGTCCTATAGCAACAGGTATAACTATATTTCCTATTTCTCCAGGTCCAGAACTTCTTTGAAGAAATTCAAGAAAGAATGTTTCTGGGTTTTCTTTCCATGAAACATTAAATGAAAAAATAAGATAATTAAATATCCATCCCATAATAACACTATAATAAAATGTTACAAGAGAAGAAGTTACTATTCCCCACCAACCTATAAACTCAACTTTTTTATTAATTTTTGCCATTGCTTTAGGTGCACTTGATTGCAAACTTTGACCAACAGCAAATTCCGCCATTAAAAGAGGTATTCCTGCTACAAATAAAGCTATAAAATAAGGTATATAAAATGCTCCACCTCCATTTGTATAAGCCTTATATGGAAATCTCCACGCATTACCAAGCCCAGCAGCAGATCCAACAGCCGCAAGAATAAAAGCCCATCGAGAGCCCCATCTTTGTCTTTTCACAAAAATCCCTCCTTTTAAATTAAATTAGGTATATTATAATATAATCAGATTTTATTGTCAAATAAACATAATTAAAGCCAAAAATCTTTATTTTTCTTGAATTTTCTTTCATTTGCTGTATATACATGTGAAAAAAATTTCTTTTATTTTTTGATTTTTTATTGAATTATATTATAATTGTTTTATACATCAGAATTTTTTTTCAAATATACTAATATTTTGAGGATTTAACTTTTTTTAATAGAATAATTAATTGAGTATAATTTTATTTTGGGAGGAATATCATGAAAAAAATATTTATATTTATTTTTATATTAATATTATCTATTTCAATTTTTTCAAAAAGATATTATATTGGGTTTGAAGAAAACGAAGATTTAATAGTTCAACTATATGTAGAAAAACCAGATGGTCCTTGGATTGGCAATTCTTCTGTATATTTTGAAATAATTGATGGATTTGATCAATATACAAATTGGTTTGGAGCTGATGGAAAAGTATATAATTATTATATAGAAATCATAAATAAAACTTTGCAAACTGTTCAAATAGATTGGGATAGTTCTACTTTTACAGATTCTTTTGGAAATCAAGTAAGACCTATAACTTTTAGACCTGTTTCTTTTTCGCCTTTTGAAGTTCAAGATAGAGCTGTAATTTTTTCTGGTGGTAAGATTAAGATGCCTTTTGTTCCAATAACAGATCTATCTCTAAATAAAGATATTCTAATAAACAATAGAAATTTTGTAAAAGATACTGAAGCTAAATTTAAACTTGAGCCTCTAAAATTATCTCAAAATTCAATGATTTTTGATTTGAGTTATACTGTAGCTGGTAAGAGAAATAATCTAACAGTATCAAGTAGCATAAATGAAGATACTAAAAGAAAAATAAATAATTATAGATTCCCATTAACAATATTTGGTGGATATTCTATGATTGGGTTTAATAACAAAGAAGAGTATTCTTATAATTATGAAAAAGGACAAGGATTTGAGGTTGCTGTGAATATTAATAATATTCTTGATTCTCAGTTTGGAATTGGATTAGATGGATTTTTTTACAAATATAGCTTTAGAGAAAAAAATACTCTTGGAACCGTTGAAGATGTTTCACAATATGCAAATGATATCTCTTTTTCATTATATGGTATATATCATATTAACCCTTCATTGTCTTTAGAATTTGGTACTGGAACTTATACATCTGCTTTACAAGAAGGTTTTAATTTTAATGATCTTGGTATTCATATTGGAACTTCAATAAACTTTTTAAGAAATTCATACATAGCTTTAAGATATTTTGGGCTCATAAATAAAGTTAACATATTATCATTTTCAATAGGTTATAACTTTTAACCATACCCCTTTTCGTAACATGTATATTAGAAAAACTCCGGAATAAATTATTCCGGAGTTTTTTATTTCCAAATTTCTGGCTCAACATTTAAAATAATATTATATTCTTTTCTTACTTTTTCTTTTATATAATCTATCAGACTCATAACATCTTTAAAAGTTGCATTTCCTCTATTAATTATAAATCCAGCATGTTTTTCTGAAATTTCAGCATCTCCAATTCTATAACCTTTTAAACCCATTTTTTCTATTGTAGTACCCACATAAAAATCTTCTTTAGGTCTTTTAAAAATACTCCCAGCAGATGGATATTCAAGGGGTTGTCTTTCCCATCTTTTCTCAGATAATTGCTTTATTTTATTTATTATAAAGTCTTTTTCTTTGATTTCGAGTTTTAATATTGTACTTAATGCTATTTTATTAGAATTTTGTAATATGCTTCTTCTATAAGAAAAATTCATATTTTCATTGTTAATTTTTTTTATTTTTAAATCATTTAAATCTATAATTTCAACTTCAGAAATCACTTGTTTAATTTCACCATCATATGCACCGGCATTCATAAATATTGCTCCACCAAGTGTACCTGGTATACCACTTGAAAATTCCATTCCAGATAAATTATTTTCTGCAAGTTGATATACTAAATTGCTTAAATATATACCAGTTTCAGCATACACTTCAACCTTTTTATATTCTTCATTATTTCTTTCTTTAAGTATATAATTTAAAACATCTTCATTTTTTATATTGATTTTGTTTAAATATTTAGTAGATAAGATCAAAAAATCTAAGTTTTCATCTTTAATTATTAAATTTGCTCCTCCACCAATAATTTTAAAATTAATATTATTTTCTTTTAATACTTTTAAAGTATTTATAAAAATTTCTTTAGTCTTAGGAAATATCATATATGGAGTTTTACCACCCAATCTAAAATATGTATGATTTTTTAAAGGTTCGTCTTTTTTTATATCACATCCATTTATATATAAATATTTTATTATATTATTCATATTTTATATTCACCTTCTTTTTTATATTTAATATATTATACATTGAAATAGAAAAAGAGGAAAGTTAATAATAACTTTCCCCCTTTTATCATTAATTCAATTTAAATTTTTTTATTAATTGTTTTAAATTTGCAGAAAGACCAGAAAGTTCTTCTGAACTTGCCCCTATTTCTTGAGCAACCTGTGCTTGTTGTTCTATAGCAGTATCTATTTCAGTTATTTGTTTGTTTATATCATTTACAGTTCTTGTAATATTATCCATAGACGCACTCATTTGTTCTGCCGCAGCACTCTGTTCCTCTGAACTTGAAGAAAGATTTTCAGTTGAAGTTGTCATAGTTTCAACTTTAGATAAGATAATCCCAAACTGTTCCAAAACATCTTTCATTTCAATATTTATATCTTTTATCACATCTACAGTTTCCAAAGTAGCGTCATTAACATCTTTTGTATCATTTTGAACATTTTCAAGTATATCAGCTATTTCTTCTGTTGCTTTTTTACTTTCTTCAGCAAGTTTTCTGATTTCATCTGCTACAACAGCAAATCCTTTTCCTGCTTCTCCAGCACGAGCTGCTTCTATTGCAGCGTTTAAAGCAAGCAAATTTGTCTGTTCAGTAATATTTTCTATAGAACTAACTATTTCTCCTATATTTTTTGCATTTGAAGATAATTTTTCTACTATTTTTTCTGTGTTTGTTGATTTTTCAACGGCTTTTTTTATAGTATTTCCCATTTCATTTATAGAATATGAGCCTTTTTGTGCCGCTTGTGTCGTTTCTGAAGCAGACTTTGCAAGATCTTGCGCTGTTTCTGATATTAAAACAGAACTTGAAGCCACTTCTTGTACTCCAGAACTGATTTGTTCAACACTTTCAGCTGAATTTTGTGTTCCCTCTTTTATAATTCCCATTTGAGAACTCAATTCTTCAAGAGTTGCACTGGATTCTTCAGCTGAGGCGGATAAAGAATCTGCAGAAGAATTAACATCTTCAGAAGATCCGTCTATATTTGTTATTATTTTGTTCAATGCTTTCGCCATTCTATCAAGATTTGTTGTTATATGAGAAATCTCATCTTTACCATTCGATTCAAAACTTACAGTCAAATCACCTTTAGAAAATTGTTCAATACTTTCATTAAGATTTTTTACTCTTATGCTTATATTCCTACCTATAAAATATATTATTATAAATATTAAAACTATTCCACCTATTAATAAAAGACTTTGTTGTATAAGTATACCCATTGCTTTTTGTTGTATATATCCTATATATACTCCAGTTCCATACCATAAACCCAAATCATTAAATTCTCGAACATAAGATATTTTTGGTTCTATAGTCTCGGTTTCATAATTTTCCCAATAATATTTATAAAAACCTTTTCCTTCATTTTTAGCTATATTTGCCATATCTTGAACTATATAGGCACCTTTTACATCTTTAGTCTTAGAAAGATCGTCTCCAACCTTTTTATCTGCAAAAGGTATCATAACTTTTGCATTATAATCATAACCAAAAATATATCCACCTTCTGAAAATTTCATATTGTATATACTTTCTCTTATGAGTTCTAAAGCTTCTTCTTTGGAAATTTCACCATTTTGATAATTTTTATAAGTATTCTCCATAAACCCATAAGTATAGTCAACTATATCGCTTATTTGTTTCTCTCTTTCGAGAAGAATAGAATTATAGTTGGAATAGTATCCCTGTATTAAAATTATAATTCCAAAAATCAATATAGATAAAACAGTGGGAATTAAAAACTTCATAGACAATTTTTTCATTTTATCAACCCCTCAAATATTAAATAATCAACTGTAATATTATTATACTATTAATTTTAGTTAAATTCAAGTGAATCTATGTTAATTTTTTTAATTTCTTCAATAACTCCCATTGATTTTTATAAGTTTCAGGATCTACTCCTTTATATTTTTTTATCAATTCAGAAACTCTTGAAGAGCAGAAAGATCCTTGACATTTACCCATCCCTGCCCTTGTACGCCTTTTAACAGAATCAAGTGTTTTTACCTCTATATTTCTTGTAAGCGCATCAACTATTTCTTCTTGATAAACTCTTTCGCATCTACAAATTATCTTTTTTGGTCCTTCTTCGTTCAATAATTTTTTTACTTCTTCATCGCTTAACTCTTTTTGTATTATTATAGGTTTTCTATATTTACTAAATTTTTCTTTTTTTATTAGATCTAATCCTATTTTTGATAATATATTTTTTATTTCAATAGCTATTGCTGGAGATGATGTCAATCCGGGTGATTCTATTCCAGAAACATTTATAAAGTTCTTAATTCTACTTTCTTCTATTATAAAATCCTTTTTATCAGAAGACGCCCTCAATCCAGAATAGGTTCTTATAGCTTTTTTCATATTTAAATCCGGATATGACATTTTTGCAGTTTTAATAATATTTTTTAATGTTTCTATATCTGTTGATATATCTTCTCTATCATCAGTTTCTTCAGAATTCGGTCCTATCATAAGATTTCCATGATATGTTGAAGTAACAAGTACACCTTTTCCTTTTTTTGTTGGAACTTGAAATATAACATTATTAAACTTTTTACCTGTTCCCTTTTCAAATATTATATATTGACCCTTTTTAGGTATTATTTTAAAATTATTTGCATTCACCATTTTAGCTATTTTATCTGAATTTATTCCAGCAGCATTTATAATATATTTTGTTCTTATCATTTCATCATTAAAATATATTTCAAAATACTGTTTTTCTTTTTTTATATCTTTTACTTGAGAATTTAAATAAAGTTCGACTCCATTTTCAACAGCATTTTCTGCAAGAGCTATTGTAAATTCATATGGTGAAGTTATTCCAACATCTTCTGAATACAATGCATATTTCACTTTTGGATTTATATTGGGTTCTATATTTAATATCTGTTTTCGCTCTATTATTTTAATATTTTCTACATTGTTTTTTAAACCATTTTCATAAAGTTCCTTTATTTTTTGCAAATCATCTTCTTCAAAACCTATTACTAAGCCACCAGTTTTTCTATATCCAAAATTTAATTCTTGATTTAATTTTTCATACATTTTATTTCCAAGAACATTAAATTTACTCTTGAGTGTACCATGTTTTGCAGCATAACCGCCATGTACTATTCCCGAATTAGCTTTAGATGCACCATTACTAACATCATAACTTTTTTCTATCAAACTTATTTTTAAATCATATTTTGATAATTCTCTTGCAATATTGCAACCAACTACCCCTGCACCAATTATGGAAATATCATACATTCAATCACCTTCATTTCATATATTTTCTAACTCTTTTTCTAAGTTCATATCATATTTATAATGAATAGATTTTATTCCATATTCAAGAGCTGCTTCAACATTTTTTAATGTATCATCTATAAATACAGTTTCTTCTTTATTTAAATCAAAATTTTTGATGATATAATCATATATTTCATAATCTGGTTTTAACTTGTTTATATAACAAGATATGGCACGTTTTTTAAATACTTTAAAAAATTCATACTTTTTTTCCACTATTTCAAAAGCTTTTTTATGAAAATTTGATAATAATAATAATTCATTTTTTTCATCAAGTTTTTCTAATATTTTTATATTTTTTTCAATCGGTATCAAATAATCTATCCAAATATTTTCTATTTCAGTAATCTCTTTTTTCAATTTTGGATTTTCATTTCTAAATTTTTCAAATGCATAATCAGATTCTATAGTTCCTCTATCCAATTCTTTCCATTCTTTAGATTCAAATATAATTTATCTTAATTTTTTTCTATCATTTACAGGATAATTTTCGAGTATATTCTCTGGATTGAATTTTAAAAGCACATTACCTATATCAAATATTATGTTCATGATATCAACTCCATTTTTTTATTTTATATAGTGATAAACTATAATATTATAATGATAACATATAATATTTATTTTGAAATAAAAATTATATCTAATGGTATTAAAATGTTTATATTAATCTGTTATTATCTTAAAAGGTTAAAACGAGGAGGTATGTGATGAATTTAAAACTTACTGATAAATTTTTTAAGTTTTCAGCAGGCAATTTTTTGTCTGTAATACCTCATTTTTTCTTTTTTAAAAATAAATATTATTTATATTAAATCGGGATATTTTTCCCGATTTTTTGTTATCAATTTTTTAAGCTAATTTTACCCATATTATGATAAAATATTTTGAAGTGGAGGTGTTTTTATGGGAAAACTATTTGTAGCTGATCATCCTTTGATAAAACACAAAGTGTCTATCATGAGAAATAAAGAAACAGGTCCTAAAGAATTCAGAGAACTGTTGAATGAAATTACACTTCTATTGACTTATGAAGCCGCAAGAGGATTACCTACTTCTGAAATTGATGTAGATACTCCTATAATAAGAACAAAAGGTGAAATGGTTGATGATAAAAAAGTCACCATAGTTCCCATATTAAGAGCCGGTCTTGGAATGCTTGATGGAGTTCTTTCATTGGTTCCAAATGCTGGAGTTGGATTTTTGGGTGTTTTCAGAGATCCAGAAAGTTTAAAAGCTGTAGAATATTATGTCAAATTCCCACAACTCACTGATAATCATCAAATATTTGTTTTAGATCCTATGCTCGCTACAGGTCATTCTATGAATTATGCTCTTGATGTTGTTAAATCAAAAGGTGGTAAAAATATAACTGTTATGTGTTTATTAGCAGCACCTGAAGGTATTAAGGTTGTTCAAGACGCCCATCCAGATGTTGATATATTTATCGCTGAAGTAGATGAAAAACTCAATGATCATGCATATATAATTCCTGGATTAGGCGATGCTGGCGATAGGCTATATAGAACAAAATAATAACTTTTATATTCAAGGGTGCTATGCACCCTTTTTTTATTTGGAGGAATTTTAATGTCTGAACTTTTAAAGCATTCTTTTTTCTTTGCATTTGCAACTATGTTGAGTAGATTTTTAGGTCTCTTTAGAGATGCCGCTTTTGCTCATTATTTTGGAAGAAGTGGAGAATATGATGCCTATTTAATAGCTATACTTTTACCTTTTTACTTAAGGCGTATCTTTGCTGAAGGTGCCCTTTCATCAGCATTTATACCTTTATTTACAAGAAAAAAAGGTGATGAAGCCCAAAAATTTTTTAGTACAACTTTCTGGGCAACTTTGATAGCAACTGTAATTCTTTATATACCAATTTTGTTATTTTCTGATGGAATTGCTTATATAATGGGAACTGGGCTTTCAGATTCTTTATTAACTTTAACTTCCAATTTGATGAAAATAACTTATCCATTTATAATTTTTATATCCTTATGGGCAGTAATTTCAGGTGTTTTAAATACTAAAAATATATTTTTTATTCCTGCAATAGCTCCAGCATTGACAAATATATTAACTATAATATTTATATTTACTTCTTCTTACTTTTTTCCAAAAATTTTAGGCCCAACTATCGGTTTTACAATAGGTGGATTAGCTCAATTTTTATTTGTATGGTGTTTTCTTAAAAAAACAGGTTTTAAAATAACTTTTGATTTTGAAAAAAAATATATTAATGAAATTTTAAATCTCTTTGGTCCAGCACTGTTAGGAGTTGCAATCTCTACTTTTAATACTGTAATAGATACAAATATTGCCACTTGGACGGGAAAAGGTGGAGTTTCTACAATACAATATGCCTTAAGACTTTATCAACTGCCACTTGGAATATTTGGAGTCTCTATTGCCAATGCATTGCTACCCAAACTATCTTATGCTCGAGAAATGAAGAATGAGAATGATTATTCAAAATATTTGAGAGAAAGTGTTATATTAATATTGTTTTTTTCCATTCCATCTACTTTTGGATTGATATTTTTAAGTAATCAAATCATATCTTTAATATATGAACATGGAAATTTCACATCAGCAGATACTTTTATAACAGCAAAAACTTTAGTATTTTATTCAATAGGATTACCATTTTATTCTTTACATGGAATTTTTGTCAGAACTTATCATTCTGATTTAAATACTAAAGCTCCAACATTAATTTCATCTATAATGCTTGGAATTAATATTATTTTGGATATTTTATTGGCCATTAAATTTGGAATATATGGTATAGCTCTTGCAACTTCAATATCTGGTATAGTTGGAATGTTTTTATCTTCTTACAGATCTTTTAAATATTTTAAAATCGAAGATTTAATAGAAATTTTAAAAATAATAATAGCCTCTTTAATAATGAGTTTATCATTGATATATTCTACTTTGATATTCAATTCTAATTTTGGTACAATAATACAAATTTTTATAGGTATTTTTGTGTTTTTTATATCTTGTACATTTTTAAAAGTCAAATATTTAAATAAAGCTTTAAAAATAATCAAATTAAAAAAATAGTCAGAATTATCTGACTATTTTTTTAATTCTTCCAGTACTTGACCTTCTATATTCTGTAATGTTATGATCTTCCTTTTCTGCAAAATCTTGATTACAGATTTTATAACTACAATTCTGGGGTATTTGGATAATGCAATCCTTACTGGATCAAGACCGGCATCTTTTTCAATGCAATCTTTTATCATGGTAAAACACCTCTTTTTTGCAGTATTTTGAACATTTTATTATTTTTTCATTTTTACAAAAAAAAGTATTGACAAAAGCAATTTCTTATGATAGAATTATTTACGGATTTAGGGCTCGTAGCTCAGATTGGTTAGAGCCCCCGGCTCATAACCGGGTGGTCGATGGTTCGAGTCCATCCGAGCCCACCATAACGTTGAAACTTTTTGTTTCAACGTTTTTATTTAGGGTGTTGACAAAATCCAAAACTTATGATAGAATTATTTACGTGTTTAGGGCTCGTAGCTCAGATTGGTTAGAGCCCCCGGCTCATAACCGGGTGGTCGATGGTTCGAGTCCATCCGAGCCCACCATAACGTTGAAACTTTTTGTTTCAACGTTTTTTGTTTTTACACCCATATTATTGTATAATATTTAAATGTTTTTGTCAAGTTTTATTAACATTTCTTTATATTAAAAAAATCCGACTCATTATGAGTCGGATTTAATTATGCTCTTGTAACTTTTCCTGCTTTTAAACATGAAGTACATACATTTATTTTTTTAACTGATCCATCTTTAAGAACAGCTTTAACTTTATGTACGTTTGGTTTCCACCATCTTCTTGTTGTTGATTTTGAATGAGCTACTTTATTACCAGCTTTAGGTTCTTTTCCACAAATATCACATCTTTTAGCCATTTCAGTGCTCCTCCTCTCCATATATTAAATTTTTCCATTATATTCCTTATATATTATACAATAAGATTTAATGGGTTATCAATTTCTTTACTTTATTTTTAATAAAAATTAATCTCAAGCATTTTATTCTTCTTTTTCACTTTCATCCATCATAGCTTCTTCCATTTCAAAAGCCATAGGTTTTGAAAGTGGGAATGGTATTATATCTTTTATTGTTTGAGTATTTGTCATAAACATGGCAAATCTATCTATACCTATTCCGAGACCTCCTGTAGGAGGCATACCGTACTCAAGAGCCCTTACAAAGTCTAAATCCATCAATTGTGCCTCTTCATCTCCAAGATCTTTCAAATCTGCTTGTGCTTTAAATCTTGAATATTGATCTGCAGCATCATTTAATTCAGAAAATGCATTTGCAAGTTCCGTACCATTTACTATAAGTTCAAATCTTTCTGTAAGTCTTGGATCTTCTCTATGTCTTTTTGCAAGAGGTGAAATTTCTACAGGATGATTCATTATAAATGTTGGCTGAACTAACTTATCTTCTACTAAATCCCAAAGTTCATCTATATATTTACCTCTTTCTTTTATTTCCACGTTTATATCTTTAGATTTTAAATAATTGTCCATAGTCTCTATTGAATCTTCTAATATGTCTACACCAAGATGTTCTTTTATAAATTCTCTCATATCTATTCTTTTGAATGGAGGTTTAAAATCTATTTCTAATTCTCCATATTTAATCTTTGTAGTACCATGTATTTTTTCTGCAACGTACGCTAATAAATTTTCTGTCAATTCCATAATATCGTTATAATCAGCATAAGCTTGATATAATTCTATCGTTGTAAATTCTGGATTATGTTTATAATCTACTCCTTCATTTCTAAAAATTCTTCCAAGTTCATATACTCTTTCCATTCCGCCAACAACAAGTCTTTTCAGATGAAGTTCAGTGGCAATTCTAAGATACATAGGTATATCATATACATTTAAATGTGTTATGAATGGTCTTGCATTTGCACCACCCATTATATTTTGAAGTATAGGAGTTTCAACTTCAAAAAAATCTCTTTCATTTAAATATTCTCTTATATATCTAACAACAAGAGATCTATTTCTAAAAGTTTCTATAACTTTATCATTAGATATCATATCTACATATCTTTGTCTATATCTTATTTCTTTATCTTTTAATCCATGCCATTTTTCTGGCATAGGCCTAACTGATTTGGTCAACAATTCAAAATCAGTTGCTAAAACAGTTAATTCTCCAGTTCTCGTTTTAAAAGGAAATCCTTTCACTCCAATCCAATCACCTGGATTTATATACTTTTTGAAAAATTCATATTTTTCGTCTCCAAGTTTATCTTTTCTTATATATATTTGAAGTCTTCCTGTATCATCTTTTATATGTAAGAAAGCTGATTTACCATGACTTCTTAAAGTCATTACTCTTCCAGCATATTTAAAAACTTCTTCTTCTAAAAGATTCCCAGCTTCTATTTTTTCATCATATTTTTCTTTTATCTCAGAAGCCGACATTTCCTTTTCAAATTTATATGGATAAGGATTTATTCCTGAATTTCTAATTTCATCTATCATCTGCAATCTCTGCTTTTTTAGATCACTCATCTTACACCTCCGATTACTGTAATGTTTATAGATTTATATCTTTTATTTCTATTTTTTTTATCTGACCTTTTATTGTTTTTATGCTTATTATTTCACCTTTTTTCTTACCTAAAACAGCCTTACCTATCAAAGAATCAGAAGATAATTTGTTTTCAGATAAATCTGCTTCTTGTGGTGTAACGAGCATAAATTCTCTTTCTTTTTTTAATTTAAAATCATATATTTTTAATTTTGTACCTAGTCTAACTTCATCACTCGTAGCTGTTTCAATTATTATTTCAGCATGATCAAGTATATAATCTATTTCTTTTATCCTTGAATCTATTTTACCCTGTTCATTTTTAGCTTCTTCATATTCACTATTTTCAGAAAGATCTCCAAGTTCTCTTGCATCTTTTATTCTATCAGCAATTTCACCCATTAGTTTTACTTTTAAAACATCTCTTTCTTTTTTTAACCTATCATAACCTTCTTTGGTAAGTTGATAAATTTCTTCGGCCATCTATAATACCTCCCCAGTATCATAAGGAATTTTTATTCATTTAAAGATATCACAGTTTTTTTAATTAATATTTTTTTTTATTAAATTTAGTATAAATTTTTATTAGTTATTTTTTAAGTTCTTTATTTCATTTAAAAAACTATCTAAATCTCTAAATTCTTTGTAAACAGAAGCAAATCTGACATAAGAAACCTGATCTATTTTTTTAAGTCTTTCCATAACTTTATCACCTATATCTGTTGTAAAGATTTCACTTTTTCCACTTCTTCTTATTAGATTTTCTATTTCTTCTACTATTTCTTCTATATCTTCTGAAGAAACAGGTCTTTTTTCACAGGCTTTAATTATACCATCTTTTAGTTTCTCCCTATCAAATAATTCCCTTTTTCCATCTTTTTTGACTACCCTTATCTTACTCTCTTCATACCTTTCATAAGTCGTAAATCTTCCTTCACATTTCAAACATTCTCTTCTCCTTCTGACAGAGTTACCACTTCCAACAGGTCTTGAATCAAGTACTTTTGTTTCTTCATTATCACAAAAAGGGCATTTCATTTTTTTTCACCCTCCTCTTCAAGATTTTGTTCATCCTGTAATTGTTTAGATATTCCTTTTATCTTTTTTATTCTGCTATAAAGAGTAGATTTTTTCATATTTAAAGCTTCAGCCATTTCTTTTAAACTGTCTTCAGTATTTTCAAGTCTGTACAAAGCTATTTTTTTAAGATTATCATCTAAAGAGTCTATTCCTATAGTTGAACATATATAATTTATATCATCTATTTGTTTCGAAGAACTCTCAGCTGTTTTAGATGCATTTGCACTTAAAAAGTTTATAGTACGACTAACATTCCCTTTTATTCCTCTTATCCTCATTATATCCAAAAGTTTTTTAGATGATTCTTGAGCATCCATAGCTTCCAAAATATTCAATATATCTCCAGAAGATTTTATATAAAACTTTATTTTATTATTTTTATGTATATAATTACTTTTAACCCCCAAAAGAATTTTAAAATTATCTATCAAATCTTTAACAAATTCTTCTGATATATCAAGATAAAACTCCATATGATATGAAGATTTCAATGAAATTGAACCAGTTGTAAGAAACATTCCTTTTAAAAAAACTCCAAATTTAACTGGATCTTCTTTCAATACTTTCGGAAGAGTATCTTTATATAAATTTATTCCTTGCGAAGATAAAACTTTATCTACAAAGTTTAAATCTAATAAAATTTCTCCCGTTCTTCCAAGGTTTAATCTTCTCTCTATTTTAACATATGCGCTGATAAATTCTCCAAAAAGTTGTTTACAAAGCTTATAAACTCTTTTCATAGAGCTTATAGAACTAACCGTTATTTTTATAAATTTTTTATGTCCATCTAAAACAAAATCACCCTTCCCTTTTATAGCCCCAAAAAGTTCTATTTCGGGATAAAGAAAGGATGTGTTCACTAAAGACATTTTTACTTCCTCTGAAAAAGTAGCCATTTTTAATCACCAATTATAATTTCTTTTAATATTTTAGAGATTTTCGTTGAATCATGTCTAATTATAGGTTTTTCTTTATTGATAAAATAAATCAAATCACTTTGTATAATTCTGTCATCATAAAAATCTATTTTAACATTATCAACACCTTGTTTTTTATATCTATTATATACAAAATCAGGAATACTTCCATCATTTGCTATTATATAATCGAGTTTTGAATCCAAATAATTTTCAATTATATCAACATGTTTTTTTAAATCATAGTCTATTGTTTCGCCCAATTGAGTCATTATATTTGATATATATATCTTTTTAGCATTTGATTCGTTTATTGCTTCTTTTATTCCTTTTACAAGAATATTAGTCACAACACTTGTATAAAGACTTCCAGGGCCTAATATTATAGCATCAGCTTCTTTCAAGGCCGTTTTACTTTGTTCATAAGCTTCATTGTTACCATCAATCCATACTCTTTTTATTGGTTTATTCTTATTAACAATATTAGTTTCACCAAATTCAATTCCACCATCATCAAATTCAGCTGCAATGGTTATCAATTCTGTAGAAGAAGGGTAGACTTTTCCTCTGGTGTTTAAAAATTCTGATAAATTTTTTATAGCCATTGGAAAATTGTTATTGTTTAATCTTGTAAGGGCTAATAATATGATATTCCCTAAATTATGATTATCCAAAAAGCCTTCTTTAAATCTATAATTTAAAAGATCAGTCAAGAGAGATTCCTTTTCAGCTAATGCTACTATATTATTTCTTATATCGCCTGGTGGAAGAATTTCAAAATCATTTCGTATTATACCAGAACTTCCTCCATCATCTGTAACTGCTACTACCGATATTATAGAAAATTCTTTTTCCCATTTTAATCCTCTAAGCAATTGATTTAATCCTGTTCCTCCGCCAATAACCACTATATTCTTCATAAAAAATCATTCCTTATCAATATCTCTATGTTGCAATATAACATCAAAACCTCTTTTTTTCATCTCATCATAAATTCTTTGAGCTACATATACAGATCTGTGTTTTCCACCAGTACATCCAACACAAAAATAAGCTTCAACTCTACCAGATTCTGTATATTCTTTCATTATTATTTCTATAGCTTCTTCGAGAATTTGAACTGTTTTATGTGTTTGTTCAAACTCTTCTAAATATATTCTTACTTTTTCATCAAGTCCAGTTAGTTTATACATATCAGTAAAATAATAAGGGTTTGGTAAGTATCTAACATCATATATATAATCAGAATATTCTGGTATACCATGTTTAAATCCAAAACTCATTATATTCATTTTTAGAGTTCTTTTTCCTTCATTTATTCTCATAAGAAAATTTTTTCTAAATTCATATGGTTCCGTATTCGAAGTATCCATTATTATATCAGATATATTCTTTATTTCATTCAATAATTTTCTTTCTTTTTCAATTGCTTCTAAAACTGGTGTCCCAAGCGGATGACTTCTCCTTGATTTTCTAAACCTATTCATAAGAGTTTGATTATCTGCTTCAAGAAAAACTTTTTTTATCTCCATATTTTCTGGGGCATTATTTTCTATACTCAAAAATGAATTAACTAGTTCTTGAGGATTTTTCCACCTCAAATCACTTACAAGAGCTAACTTCCTAACATTTGAAGTTCTTATAACATCTAAAAAAGAATTTATAAGATGAGGAGGTACATTATCAACAGTATAATAATTCTCATCTTCTAAAGTTTTTAATAAAAAGGTCTTTCCTGCTCCAGAAAGACCGGTTATTATAAATATTCTCGGTTTTGTGTCCATTAAACATCTCCACCTCTAATATTGATCAAATATTTTTTGGGTATTCGGATTTTATGGTGGAAAAGGGCCTATAAGTTACTCTTTTCCAATTTCTTAATAAGTGTGGAAAAATCTACACCATAGTTGCCTGTTT